>JAJDZM010000099.1 GCA_022824615.1 Candidatus Binatia bacterium
GTCAGATGCTGGAGGGCAAGCGGCCGCGCGCGCTGCCGACGACGAAACGGAGTGTGGTCTCCGGGCTCGAACCCCTGGTGATCGACGAAGACAAACGCCCGATGCTGGTCGGTGAGCGCACAAACGTGATTGGCTCACGCAAATTCAAGCGGCTCATCCGCAACGGCGCGTTTGAAGAAGGTGCGGAAATCGGCCGTCGGCAGGTGCGGGGCGGCGCTCATATCGTGGATGTGTGTCTGGCCGACCCGGACCGTGAAGAACTCGGCGACATGACCACCTTCCTGGATATTCTGGTGCGGAAGATCAAAGTGCCTCTGATGATCGACTCGACTGACACTCGGGTCATTGAAGCCGCGCTCGAACGCTCTCAGGGCAAGGCGGTTATCAACTCCATCAACCTGGAAGACGGCGAGGAGCGCTTTGCCCAGGTCGTGCCGCTCATCAAACGCTACGGCGCGGCGGTGGTGGTGGGCTGTATCGATGAAGACCCGGAACAGGGCATGGCGGTCACCCGGCAGCGGAAATTCGCCGTGGCCAAACGGAGCTGTGATCTGCTCATCCATAAATACGGTCTGGCCGCCGAAGATATTATTTTCGATCCGCTGGTGTTTCCCCTTGGCACCGGTGAC
Source organism: Candidatus Binatia bacterium (assembly GCA_022824615.1). GTDB lineage: Bacteria > Desulfobacterota > Binatia > Bin18 > Bin18 > Bin18. Next base: position 630 of record JAJDZM010000099.1, read on the forward strand.
CGCAACTATATTGGCGCTGGCGAAGAGACGATTGAAGGCGTCCGGCTGATTAAACAAGCGCTACCGGCCTGCAAGACCATCCTGGGTATCAGCAATGTGTCCTTTGGTCTCCCGCCGGCCGGTCGTGAGGTGTTGAACTCCGTGTTCCTCTACCACTGCGTCAAGGCAGGTCTCGACCTGGCGATTGTGAACACGGAAAAGCTGGAACGCTACGCCTCGATTGCCGAAGAAGAAAAACGGCTCGCCAATGATCTGATTTACTGGCGCGGTGAAAAGAGGGAACGCGCCCTCCAAACAGATAAAGCTGGGCACGTTTCCTCTTTGGACCCGGTCGCCGCCTTTGCCGCCCACTTCCGACAGAGAAAAGAAAGCACAATTCAGGATACGCGCGCCGACCTGCCGCTGGATGAACGGCTGGCACGGTATATCATAGAGGGCTCCAAAGACGGGCTGATCGACGACCTCAACACCGCCCTCGACGAGCGACCACCCCTGGACATTATCAACGGACCGCTCATGGCCGGCATGGATGAGGTCGGCCGCCTGTTTAATAACAACGAACTCATTGTGGCCGAGGTCCTGCAAAGCGCAGAGGCCATGAAGGCGGCCGTCGGTCATCTCGAACCCTTTATGGAGAAAAAGAGGCAACGTGTCCTCCAACAACATGAAAATGCTGGACACGTTTCCTCTTTAACGGACGGTGGGCTCAAAGGCACGGTCATCCTGGCCACCGTCAAGGGCGATGTGCATGACATCGGCAAAAACCTGGTGGAGATCATCCTGTCAAACAACGGCTACCGGGTGATAAACCTCGGTATTAAAGTCGCGCCGGAAACCTTGATAGAAGCCGTACGTGAATATCAACCCGACCTAGTGGGCCTGTCCGGTCTGTTGGTTAAATCGGCCCAACAGATGGTGGTGACGGCCCAGGACCTCACAACGGCCCAGGTGAGCTGTCCCCTACTGGTTGGCGGGGCCGCGCTGACCCCGCGTTTTACTGCCAATAAAATTGCACCCGAGTACGGTGGTCTGGTCTGTTACGCGAACGATGCCATGCGCGGTCTGGACCTGGCCAACCAGATTATGGATGAAGACAAGCAGGCGGCGCTTCTTGTAGACCTTGAGAAAGAGCGAGAACGCTTGGCTCAACAGGAGCGGGCGCCAAAACAAGAAACAGCCGAAGCGCAGCGCGTCCAACCGGCCACGCTCCCACACGACCAGCCAGCTCCCCATCCGCCCGACCTGCGGCTGCATACGCTCGACGATTATGACCTGGACGCGGTCTTCGCCTATCTCAACCCGACCATGCTGTACGGCAAGCACCTCGGGCTGAGAGGGAATCTTGAGACCTTATTAGCGCAGGGCAACGAAAAAGCGCTCGAGTTACACCGTCAGGTCGAAGCCGTGATGGATGAGGTGATTGCAAAAAAATTACTGCGCGCCCAGGCGGTGTATCAATTCTTTCCAGCCCGGGCCGAGGGCGATAGCCTGCGGCTGTATCGTGCCAACGGCAAAGATATTGCCGCAACGTTTCTCTTTCCCCGCCAGCAGCATGGCGAGGGCCTGTGTCTGAGTGACTTTGTGGCTCCGACGGGCAGCGGCAAGCAGGACTATATCGCGCTGTTCGCCGTGACCTGTGGCCACGGGGTCCGAGCACTCGCCGAACAGTACCGCCAGACAGGCCGCTATCTCCAGTCCCATATCCTGCAAGCCCTGGCCATTGAGGGCGCGGAGGCATTTGCCGAGCTGCTCCATCAACGTCTGCGAGAGATGTGGGGCTTTGCCGACCCGCCGGAGCTAACCATGCGGGATCGCTTCAAAGCCCGATACCGCGGTGTCCGGGTGAGTTTTGGCTATCCGGCCTGTCCACGCCTCGAAGACCAGGAACGCTTGTTTCAGCTGCTGCCCATCACCGCCTCAATCGGCGTCACGCTGACCGAAGGCTATATGATGGAGCCGGAAGCCTCGGTCTCGGCCCTCGTCTTCCATCACCCCCAAGCCAAATACTTCAACATTCTGGACGATGAGCTGGCCGCTTTCGAGCGGCGGCTGGCCGGGCGCGCAAACGATCTCAGCGCGGCGGCGCTGTAGCTGGCTCCTCCAGGCTCGGTCGGGCCGGTAGTATCTCAGGGATGAAGTGCTGACTCAGCACGCTGAGAAAGGAAACTCGGGAATCATTATGTCGGAACAGAACCGTCCAGTCTTTCAATCGGTCGAGACCGTCCAGGCAGCATTTGCCCGGCAGAATTATATTGCCGACCGGGCGCTCGCCCTGACCGTCAAGCTTGCCGCCGATCTGGAAAAGCCGCTGTTGCTCGAAGGGGAAGCCGGCGTGGGCAAGACAGAAGTTGCCAAAGTGCTGGCCAGCGTGCTCGATACGCCGCTGATCCGCTTGCAGTGCTACGAGGGGCTGGACGCGCAGACGACGCTGTACGAATGGAACTATGCCCGGCAAATCCTGCATATTCGCATGGCCGAACAACAGCCGCAGGAGCGTCCGCTGCTGGAGCGCACCATCTTCAGTGACGAATTTCTGCTGAATCGTCCTTTGCTTGAAGCCATTCGTCACCCGGGTCCCCGGCCGGTCGTCCTTCTGATTGATGAGGTCGATCGCGCGGATGAAGAGTTTGAGGCCTTTCTCCTGGAAATCCTGTCCGACTTTCAGGTCAGCGTACCCGAGATCGGGACTTTTATCGCCAAGCAGCCGCCCTATGTTGTCCTGACCTCAAACCGGACCCGGGAACTGCACGAGGCCCTCAAACGGCGATGTCTCTACCTGTGGATCGACTACCCGGCGCCGGACAAAGAGCGTGAGATCATCCTGCGCCGGGTGCCGAGGATTCGGACGGTGTTGGCTGAGCGCATTGTCGCCGTGATGCAAACGTTGCGTCAGATAGACTTTTACAAACGCCCCGGTGTTGCCGAGAGTGTGGACTGGAGCCGAGCCCTACTCGGACTTGGGGTTGACGAGCTCCAAGCTGAAACCCTGGAGGACACTGCCGGGGTGATTCTGAAATATCATGACGATATTGAGCGACTACAGACCGTTGGGGCGGAGACCATCCTGAGGGGCGGTACGGAGTGAGTAACAGTGGTCAGTGGTCAGTGGGGGACAGGCTGGTGGAAGACTCGCCTAACGCAGGAGCCTCGGCTGTGAGCACGCTGCCCGAGACGCTGCTCGCGCGCACGCTTGAACTGTGTCGATTGGCCAAGGAGGCCGGGCTCGGTGTGACCCCGGGCCGGGTCATTGATGTCGTCCGTTCCCTGCGCAGCATTCAGGTTGTCCATGAGGACGAGTTCCGTCTCGCCTTGCGGACGAATCTGGCCAGTAGTCGAGCGGAAGAACGGCGATTTGAGCGGGTGTTCAACGCCTACTGGTACGGAGCAGCAGAGAACGAAGGCTACCGCCTGGGAGTACAGACCGAGTTACTCCGCGGCAACTTTGATCAGGGTCTCCAGGAGGCACACCAGGATATTATCGGCCAACTTGAAGACAGCAGCGCGCAGGAGACCCACCGAGACCTGAACCTGACGGCGCGCTGGGACGAGGAAGCACCACCCATCGCACAGACCGTCCGTGCCCTGGCCAAGCGTCTCGCCACGCGCCCCAGCCGGCGTCTCAAACCGTCCCCACGCGGCCAGCGGATAGACCTGCGCCGCTCACTCCGGCGTAATATGCGGCACGGCATGGATATGCTGGAACTCGCCCGTGTCCACCGCCGCGTCCGCAAGACCCGCCTCGTCCTGCTGTGCGACGTGAGTGGGTCCATGGATGCGTTTAACCCATTTCTTTTGCAGCTCATGCTGAGGATTCAGAAGGAACTCAAGAATGCGCGCACAGTGGTTTTCAGCACGGCCGTCACCGAAATCACGTCTGTATTGCGGCGGCGCTCTGTACAACACACCTTGCAGCAGGTTGGTGAGACGGTCCGCCACTGGTCCGGCGGCACGGATATCGGCGGGGCACTCACCAGGCTGAACCGGAGCGTGCTGCGTGAAGGCTCGGCTCACTCAACGGTGGCCATCATTATCAGTGATGGGTACGACAGCGGCCGCACTGATATCATTGAGCGCGAGATGCGTACTCTGCGGCGACGCGTGCGCACCGTGGTCTGGATCAACCCCATGTACGGAGCCTCAAGCTTTGAACCGCGCGCCCAAGGCATGAAGGCCGCCCTGCCCTATATCGACCATTTTTTGCCGGCGTATAACGCCCAATCGTTGCAGGTGTTGGTGCGCGAACTGGCGCATGTCTGAGGGGGCGAAGACTATCGTATCGAGTAGCCAGTTCTCCCCGCCCGAGTAGATTCACTGTGGACAAGGCGTGAAAAAGGGAGTGCCATTTCTATCGCGGTGAGGAGTCTCTGCATGTCGTCACGTCTCATCATTCCAGTGTCCGCAGTGCTCCTCTTATCCATCTTCGCACCTCGTGTCTGGGCGAGGCAAGCGCTGGAGAACCCGCAGCCAGACTCCTTCCAGAGCGGTATCGGGGTCATCTCCGGCTGGGCGTGTGACAAAGTTGCGGAGGGTTGAGGCCGACAGGCGCGGCCCCGCCTGGCTAAGGTGATAGCCCGAGCCAATCTCGGAGACTGTCCTTTGCGAGAGGCTATTCAGAAGTGAGGGATTCTATCCGCAGACCCTCAATACGTCCGAAGTGATTGCTATTATTGGTGAGCATGGTCAGGCCGTGCCGGAGCGCCGTTGCCCCGATAAGCAAATCCATATCTCCAGGGAGACTGCCCGCCTGTCGCAGGCGGCTCCGTTCTTTCCCAAACAATCGACAGGTTTCCTCATCGAATCCAAGCACCGTGACCCATTGGAGGAAATCCTGAAGGTCTGCCTCTCTTTTCCTCGGGTCGCGTGACCCATACAAGCCGTCATAGAGTTCGGCCAGCGTCACCACGGAAATCGCCAAGCTCTCGTTTTCAAGCGCATCAAGGCGTTTGACAATAGCTTGGCGCCCCCTGAAATAATGGACTACCCAGTCTGTATCAATGAGATATTTGAGACTCACAATTCCGGGGCCGGGCGGGAGGGACGCAAGCGCAGGGCGTACATTTCCTCAAGCATGGTGTCTGTATCCATGTCTTTCCACGCTCCGGCAGCGCGCCGAAACGCTTCTTTGCGCCCTTGTACGGATTCATGCTGGCCATTCGCTTCGGACGAGCGTTGCAGATAGACATCCACGGCTTCACGGAGCGCTGTAGAGAACTCCTTGCCGCTCTCAGCGGCGAGTGTATTCAACACTGCGAGGTCAGCCTCACTCAAACGAATACCGTGCGGGTCAACTGCCATACTGTTTCCTTTATTCCGTCACTGTACCGTCAATCCCGACAGGCAGCAATATGCGCTACGTACCACCCGAGTTTTGGATAATACTCTCTCTGCTATGTGAAGCGGTAGACGATTATCTCCAGACCTGTGAGAGGCTGAACCGTTCGCCCCAAGCACCGTTTTACGGTGATCTCCTTTTACACATCCCGCCGGAAATCCACGCCCGAATTGCCCAGGCGCTGAGGGGAGCGGCAAGAGCATCAGCGAGTGGGCGACGGAGACTTTCGTCCAAGCACTCCAGACGCAGTTGTCCTGAGTAAAGACGCGGTACAGCAGATGAGCCGGGCCCCTACTCTGAGGCTGTTCGGAGATACACCCTCCCTGCTATAAATGTACCTCAACCGTTAATGTCTCAATATCCAACCCGAGGCGCTTTTTTTCGACTAACCCCACTCTCCATTTCGACGAGTCCCAATGAGACGAGAAGGCTCAGGTCATCAGCCACGTTCTTCACATTGCGCCCTGCTACTGTTGCCAGCGCTCGGATCGAGTCGGGCCGCTGGTCATGGATCGTCTTCAGTAGTTCTAAGCGTCTCGGGGTGAGCACCTTTCCCATTTCCTGTACGTCGGGGAAATATAACCACTCACTTTGAGCGCGTACCTGCTTGCCTGACTCTAGCTGCTGGAGAACTTCGGTAGCCTCATCGAAAATTGTTCCCGGCGGACGGACACCAATTTTGACGCGCTTGACTTTCATACCTCCCCCTTCATTTTTATTCCTTGTTTTTGTAGAGTATCATTCCTTTATCCAGGTATCGCGGGGTCAGGTGAGTTTCGGGTATCCGATCCTGGCTACGTCTTGATAAACGGTAAGAGTTGGCTAGGATAGCGCTTGAGGAAAGACCGGGAAAGACCAACACGAAGGGGACGTTGAAACCTCACCATGCCAGCGACAAGAAAAAAATCTACTTCACACTCCTACATAGAACGGAAAAAAGGGATATGCGGCGGTCGCCCTGTGATTAAGGGGACACGTTTTCCGGTGAGTTCAATTGCGATTCAGTATCAGCGTGGACTCTCGGCTGAAGATATTCTTCGTGACTATCCCCAGTTGTCTCCACCTCAAGTCTACGGAGCACTTGCCTACTATTTCGATCATCAAGCGGAAGTTGAGGCCGAAGTGACCCACATCCGGCATAGAGAGCGGCAGATGAGCCGAGACCCTGCTCTGAGGCTGTTCAGGAATGACAAAACCCACTCTGTATCTGGACCATGATGTCCATCTCTACTTCGCCGCTGCTCTTGAACGGCATGGGTATGAGGCACATAGCACCCAAGAGTTCAGCAACCAGTCCCTACCCGACGACGCACAGTTAGCTTTTGCCACAGAGCGGAACTGGGCCTTATTGAGTTACAATACGAGCGACTTCTTCGAGATTCATCACAATTGGGTCCGGCAGGACAAAGCCCACGCGGGTATTATTCTCGCCTCCCAATTCAATCCGAAGCGAACGTTCCGCCGTCTGCTCAATCTTCTTTTTCTTTCTACGCCCGATGACTTACGAAATCAGGTCGTTTTCCTCGGAGCGTGGCTTGACATGTGAACTCTGTCGGCATTCCTCTCTCGTCTCACCCTTGACAAACTCGACCCTGCCCGATTAGTCAAGTGGCAGTTTTTCCGAAGCGAGGGGATATGCCAACCAAGTATGTTGATGTTGACGGCTATGCGGTGCATTACTTTCACACTGGCCAGACAACGCTGCCACCGGTTGTGCCTGATGTCAGCAAGGGCCAGCTCTTTTTATACGTCCACGGGGCGGGCAGTAACGGCCACTTCGCCCATAAGATGCTGGATATGCTCTCGGCCGCCCACAGCCCGCTCGCCTTCGACTTTCCGGGCCACGGGCGTTCGAGCGGAACGGAAAGCCTCAAAAGCGTGGCCGCCTATAGCGACTTCACCTATAGTCTGTGGCAGGCCCTAGGTGTGCGTCCGGTGGTTATTATCGGCCATTCCATGGGCGGCGCCATTGCCATGGACTTGGCCCTGCGCCATGCGGATATGGTTGAGGGCGTTGCCCTGACTTGCACGGCGGCGCAGTTCAACATCTCGGATGAGCTTCTCGGCACCTGGCAGGCGGTGATGAAAGGCCGCCAGGGACAGCCTTTCACCAAGGTATCGTGCTCACCTCAGACGCCCCAGGAGATCGTTCAAGAAGGCTGGATGGAACAGATCAAGACCGACCCGCGCGTCCGCTACTTTGATTTGCTGGCCTGCCAGCAGGTTGACCTGAGGGCGCAGCTAGAACAGATCGACCGACCCACGCTGGTGCTGGCCGGAGCGGACGACGCCACCACGCCAGTTGCTCAGGCAGAAGAGTTGCGGGACCATATTCCGAATGCACAACTGGCTGTCATTCCTGAGGCCGGACACTGGTTGCCACTCGAAAAACCGCAGGCCGCCTGCGATGCCATTCAGGCGTTCTTCAACTAGAGAGGAATAGCATGAGTATCAGTCGAAAAGCCGCGCTGGCCGGTGTCTACGAGCACCCGCTCCGTTGGGCTCCGCATAAAACCCAATACCAGATCATGGCCGAAAGCGCCCGAGGCGCTCTGGACGATGCCGGGCTGAGCATAAAAGACGTCAACGGCCTGTTTACCTCGGGTGTGGGCGGGATGGGGATTATCGCTCTGGCCGAGCACCTGAATCTCAACCCGGACTTCCTGGACTCCAACTCGATTGGGGGCTCGTCCTTTGTTTCGCATACAGCCCATGCCGCGGCGGCGATTGCCGCCGGCTACTGCGATGTGGCCCTGATTCTGTACGGCAGCAAATGGTCCTCAGACCGTTTTGCCGTTGGCACCGGAGGCGGCGGGAGTGGCGACCCGCCTGAACAGTTTGAAGGCTGTTACGGCCCGACAACCGTTGGCGACTATGCCCTGGCCGCGCAGCGGCATATGTACGAATTCGGCACAACCAGCGAGCAACTGGCCGAGATTGCCGTGACTACGCGCAAACATGCCTCGCTGAATCCGCACGCAAAGTTCCGTGACCTGATTAGCGTTGACGACGTCCTGGCTTCACGCGAGGTGTCTTCACCGCTGCACCTTCTGGACTGCTGCATGATCTCCGATGGCGGTGGCGCCCTGGTTGTCACCTCTGCCGAACGGGCACGTGATCTCAGAAAGAAGCCTGTCTATCTCCTGAGTGCGGCAGAGTCCTGCGCCCATACCAGCGCCGGGGTGCGCGATATTACTGACGCGGCAGCCAAGCAGTCCGGCCCGAAGGCCATGGCACGAGCCGGGGTGAGTCAGAGCGACTTTGACATGGCCATGATCTACGACTCCTTCACCATTACCGTATGCATCACCCTTGAAAGCCTGGGGTTTTGTCAAAAAGGAGAAGGCGGGTCGTATGTCCAGAACGGTCGGATTGGTCTGGGCGGTGAACTCCCGATCAATACCGACGGCGGCGGGTTGTCCTCCAACCATCCCGGTATGCGCGGAATTTTTTTGGTGATCGAGGCGGTCAAGCAGTTGCGGGGCGAGTGTGGAGAGCGCCAGGTCAAGGATTGTGCACTCGCCTTTTGTCATGGAACAGGCGGAACGCTCGGGCTCCGGCACAGCGGAGCCTCTCTGGTCCTCGGCGTATAGCCGCGGTCCAGTAATGAGGGAGTGATTATGGCTGATGGGAAAAAGAAACCGAACCGCCCGGTCCCACGGGTAGATGAAGAGTCGCGACCGTTCTGGGAAGCCTGCGCCCGGCACGAACTGTACGTTCAGAAATGTCGGGCGTGTGGAACGGTCTTTTACTATCCGCGCGCCTTTTGCCCGGAAAACCTGTCGCAGGACTTTGAGTGGCTGCGCTGTAGCGGCAAAGGGACTGTCTATACCTTTACCATTACCCGCCAGAATCAAAGTTCGGGCTTTCGCAATAAAGTGCCTTATGTCATGGCCTATGTCGAACTGGAAGAAGGGGTGCGGATGCTGACCAATATCGTAGGCTGTGACCCGGAGAGCGTCACCATCGGCATGCCGGTCGAAGTCACCTTCGAGGACGTGACGCCGGATGTCTCGGTGCCGCTGTTCAAGCCTGCCTCGTAGTCGGTTGGGTCCCAGGGTCGATTGAGTCCATGGAGTCAAACCCAACCGACCCAATAAACTCAATTGACCCAATTGACTCAAATCGTTCGCTTCTGGCACTATAAAAGATTGGCAGCCAGAAAAACTGCTTCGACAAAAGGAGGGAGAAAAGCCGACTTCGCTCGCCGGTTCTCAGACTACCCATGGCACGAGTAATTGATCTCCACCTGCACTCTGAAGCCTCGGACGACAGCCGTGCGCCGGTTGAGGCTTACCTCAAGTGGCTGGCCCGTAAACGCGACGAACGGCCGCTGGACGGTATCGTGCTGACCGAGCACCGCCAGTTCGACACCCGGAGCGACTACCGGGCGCTTGAGGACAAGTATGGCATGCTGATCCTCAAAGCCTCTGAGGTCGAAACCGAGTACGGGCACGTGCTTGTGTATGGGGTCAATGACGCAATGCTGCAACGCTTCGACTTCTCTAATGTCCGACTGCGAGCACAAGAGCTGATTGACGAAGTAACACGTATGGGCGGGGTGGCCATGCCGTGTCACCCGGGTCGGCCTACCATTGGGCTGATTGAGCACTATGAAAACCGCCCTCCGCTTGAGGGGGTTGTTGGCGTCGAAGCCCTGAACGGCGGCAGCAAAAAAGGTGAGAACGAACGCGTGGCTGAGTTGATCGATACGTATGGCTACCACGCGTTTGGGGGGAGCGATGCCCATCTGGTGAGCTTTGTCGGGATTTGCGCCACAGAGTTTGAGAAAGATATTACGAATACGGAAGAGTTGGTTGAGGCGCTGCGAACGGGCGGCTACCGACCGGTTGATTTTCGTGTCCGGCGCGCCCCGGCCCAGCCGGCATCCAGTCGCACCTAGGAGAGACGCGCATGGCGCTTGAATTTGACCGGTCCATTTTAGGCCAGGTATTTGACGAAACGGACTTTCCGCCGGTTGAGAAAACCGACCTCTTACGATTTGCGGACGCGCTGGGAGAGACCAACCCGCTCTACACCGACGAAGAAGCGGCGATGCATGGACCCTATGGCGGCTTGGTGGCGGCTCCGACCTATGTGACACGGCTCCGACCCAAAAAAATGACACCCGAGCATATGCCACGCTTCGGCAAGGTCGGCTTTGACGGCGGACGTGATGTTGAGATTTTTGCCCCGGTCCGGCCGGGTGACAGGCTGAAAATGGTCAGCACCATACATGATATTTACGAGAAAACCGGGCGCAGTGGCTCGATGTATTTCATCGTTCTGCGGAATGAGATCACGAACCAGGACGGCCAGAAGGTTGCCATTGTTGACCATAGGATTATGCAGCGATGAAAACACTCTATTTTGAAGAGGTTGAAGAAGGCGATGAGTTGCCCCCTATCGACCTGCTCCTGACCAAGGACTTTGTCCGCACATACGCCAAGACGGCCGGCATGGATTTCCCACGTTTCACAGATGATGAAGGGGCGCGTCAGGAGGGCCTGCCGGGCATGATCGCGCCGGGGGTCTTAAGTATGGGGCTGCTGGCTCGACTGATCGGCGAGTGGAATCAAGCGGCGCAGATTACCCGGATCGGCACGACGTTTCGCAGTCCGGTCCTGCCTGACTGTCATATTCACCTGCTGGGCTTTGTCACCCAAAAGGATGCAGAACAGCATACGGCGGAGTGCGATATCTGGATGGAGAACGATGATGGAGAACGCTGGGTCATTGGAACGGCGACCGTTCTGCTGCCAACCCGGAACTCCTAGTATGCAGAGAGTGGAACAATGCAAAAACAACGACTTGGCTACATTATGGTTCTCTGTTTGGTCAGTGTCCTCGGGCTTGGCCCGCATACGCCAATAGCTTTTGCTCAGAATGGAGCAATGCAGCCGGGGCTGGATGACCCACTGGACATGCTTGACAGCCCCGCCCCGGCCTACGAACCGTCTGTTTTTGAACCCTTTAATGAGAAGATGTTCTCCTTCAACATCTGGATGGACGAACATATCCTCCGACCGGTTGCCCGTTCCTATGCCGGGGCTGTACCGGAGCCTGCGCGGCTCGGCGTGCGCCGTTTTTTTCATAATATCGGGGTTGTGCCGCGCTTCGCCAATAGCCTCTTTCAGCTTAAGCTGGACGGTGCGGCGCGGGAAGCCGGACGCTTTATGATTAACACGACGATCGGCGGTCTCGGCTTTTTCGATGTAGCCAAAAACAAGTTCGGGCTCGAAACCAGCGAAGAAGACTTTGGTCAAACGCTCGGGAAATATGGCGTGGGTTCGGGTCCGTATCTGGTGCTGCCCTTTATCGGACCTTCCACGGTGCGGGATGCCATTGGTCGGGTCGCGGATGGAGCCATGGACCCGAAGACCTATTTTTTATCCACGGTCGAAGTGACGGCGACGGATGCGGGTACAATGGTCACCAATGCGGTCAACGAACGCTCCCTCAATCTTGAGCTCTTCGAGAGTGTGGATCGCTACTCTCTTGATATGTATAGCGCGGTGCAAGACTTCTATATGCAAAATCGGGAGAGGCAGATCGCAGAATAAGCCTCTGGCCTCTTGCAAACACCAGGAAAACAGCGACTGGCGTATCGAGGGGTGTGATCGTGGTCAAAACTCTCCTTTTGGTGACAGGTCTCCTTTTTCCTCAGCTCGGTTGGGCCGACTCTCCGGCGGAGGTAACCAAACGGCTGATTTCTACCATGCAGTCGTGTGGGCAAGACTTTGGTTTGCCCTCCGCTCCCTCGCAGTGCACCAATGAAGAGATCGAAAAAAACCTGGCCATTGCTCAACTGTCGCGCTGGCTGATGGGGCCGCACTGGGACACCCTCGGCCAAGAGAAGCAGGCTGATTTCATTAACCTCCTGACACGCTTGCTGCGCGAGCTGGCCTATCCCAGAGCGTCGGAATTTCTGGCTGACACGCAGTTCGAATACGGCGACACGCAGCAGCAAGGGAATGAGGCCCTGACCGAGGTCTCGGTCATCAATCCTGACGAAGGGCGGGTGACCATCGGTTTTCGGCTCAATCAGTCGGAGGGTGTATGGAAGATCTGGGACGTCCGGCTCGACGGGGTCAGTATGGCCAGCAACCTGCGCAAACAGGTGCAATCGCTCATGTCCAAACAGTCCTACGAAGAGTTGGTGGAGCGGATGCAGCAGACAATTGCGAACGCCAAGACCGACGAGGCCGGATAACAGCGGACCGCTCAGACTCTCTCCCACGCTTGAGTAACCGCCATGGCTAGGATAGGCTGCCCGACTCAACCGAGGACTGGCAAGACCTGTGCCGGGTGGGGGGAATTTGACTATGACGTTAGCAGATATCGTGCCCCATCCTCCTGGCATCCATACGTTCTTCGTCCTGTCCGTTCCCGCGTGCTTTGTAAGTGGAGACACCAGCCGTGCAGGCGACCCCTCCGTCCTTTAAACAACGCCTCGTTGCCCTGGAAAAACGGGTCCTGCGGGCTTGCGCTCGGGGCATCGTTTCGTACGCAAAGACGGCCCTGGCCGTCTGTTTGCTGCTGACTGTTGCGGCGTCACTCTACACCGCACAGCACCTCGAACTCGTCACCGGCCGCAATGATCTGATCTCGACCGAAAAGCGCTACCTGCAACTCGATGAGGAATATTCCGAAGAGTTTGTTGGCGTGGACCAGGTGGCCGTGGTCGTTGAACCGCAAGACATCCCGCAGGGCAAAGCCTTTGTGACACGGCTGGGTGAACGACTCGCTCGGGAGCAGGAACATATTGCTGAGATTTTTTACCAGGTGGATGTCTCCTCCCTGGAAGGCAAAAAGCTGCTCTACCTGCCGGCTGAGGATTTGCGCGATTTGCGGCGGAGTCTTGAAGACTCGCAAGAGATTATTCACGAACTGCTGACAAACCCCGGCTTGAATACGCTGTTCGAGGCGATCAACACCCAAGTCAGCAGTGCCGTGGTTTCGCACCTGGTTGACGACATCCTTGGGCTGGGAGTCCCGCTGGATGAAGATTCCGGCGAGTTCTCCGACTCTCAGTTGTCCTTCCTCACCGCGTTGTTACAAGAGATCGCGCGGGAGCTGTACGGACAAGACTCCCGCTACCGGTCTCCCTGGGCTGAGTTTTTTAGTGGGACGGCCCAGCTCGATGACGACGGCTTCCTCATTGCCGAGAACCGCGCATACATGTTCCTCATGGTCGAGGCGAAAGAAGACGCCGCTGCGGGTTTCAACGACCTCCAGGATTCGATAGCGACCATTCGGCGGGCAATTGCCGACCTGAAGACGGAGTTTCCGGGTCTGGAGGCTGGCGTCACCGGCACGAAGGCGCTGGGCAATGATGAAATGCTCAGTGCTCAGCACGATACGGCCGTAGCAACGGTGATAGCCCTGTCGGGTATTGCCCTCCTCTACTTGATCTTTTTCCGACGTATTCGACATCCGCTTTTCATCGTCTCATCGCTCATGATCGGCCTGAGCTGGACGCTGGGTTTTGTCACCCTCTCAGTCGGTCATCTGACGATTATTACCGTTTTCATCGCGCCGATGCTGCTCGGCTTGGCCGACGACTTCGGCGTCCATTTCATGACCCGCTACGAGGAAGAACGGGGCAAGGGAAAAAACCAGGCCGAAGCTATTACCATCGTGTTTGAACAGACCGTTCCCAGTATTATCGCAGGGGCGTTGACCACCTCGCTCGCCTTTTTTGCGGTCATCCTGGCAGACTTTCGCGGGGTTCAGGAACTCGGCATCATCTCGGGCGGAGGCATCCTGCTGTCCGTTCTCGCGATCCTGACTTTCCTGCCAGCTTTGATCGTAGGGCTGGACTCGGTCTGGCCCTGGCGTGTTCCCGTGGGCCAGCAGACGGTCTTGCAGGCAACGTTTTCCGGTCTGGGTAAATATGTCGAACAAAAGAGAAGCCTCCTTTTCGGCATCGCCGGGCTGGGAACGGCGGCGGGCCTTCTGGCACTGCCGTGGGTCTCTTTTGACTATAATTTGCTGAACCTCCAGGCACACGGCACAGAGTCGGTGGAGTGGGAAAAGCGCATTATCGAAAACTCCGAACGCTCGTCCTGGAATGCCCTGGCAACAGCACCGACGCCGGAAGCGGCACGCCAAAAGGCACAAGCGTTTGCGGCACTGCCCAGCGTAGAAACCGTCGAGAGCGTCGCCTCGCTGATTCCGGACGGACAGCCGGAACGCCTTCACCTCCTGGCGCTCATCCGTCCACTGCTCAGCGAACTCCCACCGCTCCGCAATGATCCCCAGGCAGTGGAGGTCGAGCAGCTCGAACAGACTCTGGATAAGCTCCGCCTCAAAATCCGCGATCAGGAAAACGGCAGTGCCACCCTCCTGCACGAGGCGCGCCGACACCTGCTGGCCGTTTTTGAAGCACTCCGAACGCTGCCCAAAGCGGCCGTCCAACAGCGCCTTGACCTTTTTCAGGACGCGCTGTTTCTTGACTTTCAGGATAAATGGTCTCTGCTCAGGAATAACCTGTCGCCGGCCGGCCCGATTACCTTTGCCGATGTCCCGCCGCAGTTGCGCAGCCGCTTTGTCAACCGGGACGGCCAGCGGTATCTGATACAGATATACCCCAAGGAAAATATCTGGGAGCGCGAGCCCCTGACGGAGTTCGTTCGGCAGTTACGCACGGTTGACCCGGATGTCACCGGCTCCCCGATTATTGGCTACGAGTCTATTGGGGCGATGCAGGCTGGCTATATTGAGGCGGCCTGGTATGCCTTCCTCGCTATCCTGGTCGTCACTTTTTTGGCGCTCCGACGTGTCACGGATGCCCTGCTGGCCGTCCTGCCGCTCGGGCTGGGTATGATCTGGACCGCGGGCCTGATGTGGCTGGGGGACGTGCAGTTTAATCTGGCCAATATGGTTGCCGCCCCCCTGATTATCGGTATCGGCGTGGAGAATGGCATCCATCTCGTCCATCGTTTCCGGGTAGGCCGTGACGTCTCGGTCGTCAGCCTGATTGCCGGCAGTACCGGCCAGGCGGTTGTGCTGTTCTCGCTGACGACCATGGTCGGGTTTGGCAGTCTCATGGTCGCCCAGTACTACGGCATTTTCAGTATGGGCCTCCTGCTGACCCTGGCAGTCGGGAGTGTCTTGCTCGCCTCTATTGTGATCCTCCCGCTGCTTTTATATGAGTCTATTGGGTTTATTGGGTCCTTTGCGTCTGACCCAATGGACCCAATAAACCCAATAGACCCAACGGACTCTCATGGTTAGCGGACCCCAGTTTGTGCAACACCTCAGGAATGCCGGCTTCGACTTTTTCACCGGGGTGCCCTGCTCTTTGGTCAAAGGGGTGATTGCCACGCTTGAAGAACGAGGTGGTTATATTGCCGAGACGCGGGAAGACGCGGCGGTGGGCCTGGCGGCCGGAGCCTATATGGCCGGCAAACAACCCGTTATCATTATGCAGAACTCGGGCCTGGGAGTCTGCCTGAACGCGCTGTCTTCTCTCAGTTTGATCTATGCCTTGCCCTGCCTGCTGCTGATTACGTGGCGCGGCTATCAGGGCAAAGACGCACCGGAGCATATCATTATGGGCGATATCCTGCCCGACCTGTTATCCACCCTGAAAATTCCGTATCGGGTGCTTGAAGAACAGACCCTGGAGGACGCGATTGGCTGGGCCACCTCGACCCTGAAGCAGACGAGTCGCCCGACGGCGCTGGTCCTTCCACCTGGAGTTACCGCATGAATCTGGCCCAGGCCCTGAGCGTAGTTATCCCTGCCCTACAGGACGCCTTGGTTGTCCATGCGAATGGGTTTATTTCACGGGAGTCCTTCAATCTTGAGGACCGCTTGGGCAATTTCTATATGATCGGCTCCATGGGCCTGGCCTCGTCTATTGCGCTCGGCGTGGCCCTGAGTAAACCCGAGCGGCGCGTGGTCGTCTTTGACGGCGATGGCAATGTCCTCATGAATATGGGCTCACTGGCCCTGATTGGTGTGCAGCGGCCACGCAATCTGGTCCACCTTGTTTTTGATAACGAAGTCTACGGCTCGACCGGAAACCAGCCGACGATCTCCAGTCGCGTAGCACTCGATGCAGTGGCGCGCGCGAGCGGTTATGTTGATGTGCGCCGCGTTGAAGAGGCCGACCAACTACGCGCCGCGACGCAGGAGTTGCTGGCAAAAGACGGACCGTCCTTTCTGTTGGTTAAAATTGAGCCGGACCGGGAAGAGCGACATATTGGTCGGATTACACACGAGCCGCAGCACATCGTCCGGCGCTTTATGGAGGCCATTAATCAGGACCTATAGGCCCCATGTCCCTCACAATTCCACGATGCCACAATACATTCTTCTGAATCCCGGCCCAGTTAATGTTTCTCCGCGTGTTCGGCAGGCCCTCCTGCGTGGAGACCTATGCCACCGGGAAGCGGAGTTTTCCGACCTGCTGGCCGCGGTTCGCGCCAAGCTGCTACAGGCGTTCGCCCCGGAGGGCTATACCGCAGTGGTGGTGAGCGGCTCGGGCACCCTGGCGGTTGAAGCCATGGTCTCCTCGGCCCTGGCCGAAGGGGAGAAACTCCTCGTGATTAACAACGGCGTCTATGGCGATCGGATGCGCCAGATGGCCGAAGCCCACCGTATCCCGACCGTAGAACTGACCTATGCCTGGACCGAAGCGCCAAGCCCGGAACAGATTGAATCCACCCTGAAAGATGACCCCGCTATCGCGGCGGTGGCCCTGGTCCAACATGAAACCACAACCGGCCTGCTCAACCCGGTGACTGAAATTAGCAGAGTTGTGCGTCAGCAGGGTCGGGTGTTTCTGCTTGACGCGGTGAGCGGGCTGGGCGGCGAAGACCTTGATGTCGTGCGCGATAGCGTGGACCTGTGTGCCTGTACGGCGAACAAATGCATCCAGGGCCAGCCGGGTGTGGCCTTTGTGTTGGTTCGGAACGAAGTCATGACGGCCATGCAGGGCTATCCCCGTCGCTCGTTATACCTCCACCTGCCGCTGCACTGGGAGGCGCAGGAACGACGGAGCATTCCATTTACTCCGGCCATCCCAGCCTGGTATGCGCTGGATGCCGCCCTTGATGAACTCCTGGAGGAAACACCCGCGGGACGGGTCGAACGTTATCGTCGGGCCGCCCGGTTTCTGCGCGCCGGCTTTACGGAACTCGGATTCGCCTTTCTCCTTCCCCCGGAATTACGATCCAGTTCCCTGACCTCTCTGGCCCTGCCCCAGGGCATTTCGTATCCAGACTTGCATGACGGTCTCAAACACCGCGGCTTTGTCATTTACGAGGGACAGGGGGAACTCCGCACCGATATTTTCCGAGTGGCTAATATGGGCCATCTGACTTTGGACGATTTTCAGCGTTTTCTTGACGCCCTTAAAGACGTGTTATCAGGTGGGAAGTTATGAAAGCGATTATCCTCGCGGCTGGTGTTGGAAAACGCCTTCAGACCGTCACCGACCAGCGGCCCAAATGTATGATTCGGGTCGGTGGCAAAACCTTGCTCGAACGTAGCCTTACGGCTCTAGGCGCTGCTGGGGTCACAGAGGCGGTCATCGTGATCGGCTATCGTGGAGATATGATTGTCGAAGAAATCGGCGAGCGGTGCGGCACGGTGGCCGTTCGTTATATCCGGAACGAGCAGTACGAAAAGGGAGCAATCCTGTCGCTCTGGAGCGCGCGTAACGAGTTTGATACCGCCCTGCTGATCATGGATGCCGACGTATTGTTCCCGGTTCGTTTGCTGCAACGCTTAGTGCAGTCCAGACACACAAGCTGTTTTTTGCTTGACGCGAGTTCCGAGAATACCGGTGAGGAACAAATGCTGCTCACCCGGGCCGGGCGGGTGCTGACGATTATCCGGGGCGGTACGGGCGACTACGATCTGGTAGGCGAGTCGGTCGGTTTTCTCAAAGTCGCCCAAGACGCCGCACCACTCCTCCGTTCTATTCTCGACGATTGTGTGGCTCAGGGCCGAGACATGATCGAACACGAAGAAGCCTTCCCGGTGTTTCTGGTCCAGCACCATGTCGGCTTTGAGCAGGTTGACGACCTGCCCTGGACGGAAATCGATTTTCCGCACGACCTCGAACACGCCGAACGTGACATCCTGCCCGATATCGAACGGCTTGACGCGGATGAGGAGGGAGATTAGGGGTTAGGGGGTAGGGGTTGGGGGTTAGGGGTTAGGGGTTGGGGATTGGGAGACGGAGGCCGGGCAACCACAGGGGGTTGCCCCTACGATTTGCACTCCCTCTCCCCTGGAGGGAGAGGGCTAGGGTGAGGGGGCTTCTGTGCCGTTAGAGGACAGGGAGGGACTGGCTGCTCGCTATCTCATTGTCAACGGGGACGACTTCGGCCTGTCCGCTCAGGTCAACGCTGGCATACTGCACGCCCGTCGGCACGGCATTCTGACCAATACCAGCCTCATGGTCACGGCTCCGGCCTGGGAGGAAGCGGTCGAGCTTGCCCGCTCGACACCGAGCCTCGGGGTTGGACTGCATGTGACCTTAGTCCAGGGACGGGCCGTTCTCTCCAAGCAGCACCTCCGCGCGATCATCGACAGCGAAGGGAATTTTGCCCACGACCCAACCCAGGTCGGATTACAGTATTATTTCTCCCGGCGGGCGCGGGAGGAAGTTCGGGTCGAGTGTCGGGCTCAGCTTGAGCGTTTTCTGGAAACGGGATTACCTCTGTCTCATATTGATGGACATCTCAATATCCATATGCACCCGGTCGTTATGGACGCCCTCCTGGCGCTCGCACAGGAATACTCCATTCCGGCCATGCGCCTGACCCGAGAAGACCTGGCGACCAGCCTGACGCTCGACCCGCGCCATGCCTTGAGGAAACGCTGGGAGTCCGCTGTCTTTACATCTCTCGCCCGGACGACGGAAAAAAAGCTGCGTCACGCCCGTATTCCCTACCCGGATCATCTGTTTGGCCTACATCAAAGTGGGGCATTGGATGAATCCTGTTTGCTTGGTCTGCTTCCGCGACTCCAAGCCGGCGTAACGGAGCTGTACTGCCATCCGACCCGCCGGCCGTGTGCCGAGGTCGAACGGCGGACACCAACCTATCACAGAGATGTTGAGCTTGCGGCGCTCACAAGTCCAACGGTACGGGCGGCGACCGCGGAAGAGAATATTCGGCTCGTGAATTACCACGCGCTCCCTGACGTTAAGTGAAGGAACAGGCGGTTAGCCGACGCGCACCATGCGTCCGTCTTTTTGAAGCCGGAAGGTATACTCCCGCCAGCGGACCGTGTTGCCCCACAAGCTGGCACACCAGACAACAAAAGAGAGAAGGTCCGTGAGAAGAGTCAGCAGAATAGCGAGACGCGGCAGCCTCGATTGCAGAAAGATGGTGTTCATCAGAGCGGCGGTCAGGAGGCGTACCCCGATGACACTAAGGGCGAGAACAGTCATCTCTACGGACGACCAAAAACAGAGCAGGCTCACACAGGCCCAGACCGTGCCAAACGTCACAACCGTACTGATATACCCGCCGGGACGACAGTTTCGTTGCGTTCGCGCCCAGCGCAACTGATGGTAAAACAGCCCGCGTAGCGAGCCCGCATCGGGACGGGTTTCCACGACCGTGGGCAGGACTCGCAACCGATACCCGGCCTGGCTGATGAGATACCCGAGGTGATAGTCATCCGCCAGATAATCAGACAGCCTGGCAAATCCCCCAATCGCGTCGAGGCAGGTACGCTTGAGCGCCATGGTTGCGCCGAAGGCGTACGAGGGCTGTTCTATCTGGCTGGCGACCACGACCTGGGTGGTAAAAGTCGTATTGACCATGAGCGATTCCAACAGGGCCGGCAGGGGTTGTGCGGAACCGCCACGATACACGCAGGTGACCAGGCCTGTTTCCGTCTGGGTTAAGGGCGGGATAATCGTCTGCAAGTAATCGGACTCAACACAGACATCACTATCGGTAATGACGAGATAGTCATACTTCATCTGCGGTGTCAGATGGTGCAGGGTGCTGACCTTGTAATTGGTCCCGATCACAGAGGGCGCAACAACCAGAGTAATATCACACTGGGGAAAGTCCCGCTGCACTTTGGTGACAATAGCCGCCGCCGGATCATCGGGGTCACGGACGCCGCAGAGTATTTGAAAGGTCGGGTAATCGATCCGACAAAAGCTCGCCAGACTGTCGTACAGATCGGGCGGGGCGCCTTTGAGCGGCTTGAGAATAGTGACCGGCGGAAGCGCCGTACGAGGAGTCGAACCCGGCCGGAAAAAACGCCAAGCCGCATAGATACTAAAGAGATAATAGACCAGGGCAATACACAACAGGCCTGCCAGGGACCAGAAAACAAGCAGGGACGGGGCCTCAGACACAGTTTCCCCCGGTCAGGTGTGATGCAGATTGCGTTCTCCGGCCGCTGGGGGCCAACCCACCCCGCCGCTACGCGGCACCCCTCCCAAGAGGGGAGTCTTTCTATCCCCTCCCCGGAGGGGTGGCCCGTAGGGCCGGGGTGGGTTTAATGGCTGATCGCGCCGGGCATCCACCCCAGTCCCCTTCGACTCAGCTCAGGGGAGGCTTCGACACGCCCAAGGGCGACGCATGCGTCGCCTCTACCCTTTCCTCACCCACCACTAATCACTACCCACTCACCGCAGCAGACGTGGTGCTCATCTCCCGCCGCTTCCGCATGGTGCGGAAAAAATCTTTGCCTTCCTGCCACATCCGTTTTCGCTCCTCCGGGTCACGCGCCATCTTTTTCACAGCCTTGAAGATGTAGCGCGGGCGCAGGTAATACGAGCGGTAAAATTTCTCAACCGTTTCAAAAATTTCTTCCCCGGACAGGTTGGGGTAGTTAATCACGCACTGCTGATAGCCCGATTCACCCACCATGTCCTCGGCCTTGATATAGCCGTTGTCGAGGGCGAAATCGTAAAAGGCGGTGCCAGGATAGGGGGAAGCCAAAGAGACCTGAATGGTTTCCGGATTCATCTCCCGAGCGAAACGCATGGTCTCCTGCATGGTCTCACGGGTTTCCCCCGGCAGGCCCAAAATAAAGGTGCCGTGGATCAGGATGCCCAGCTTGTGGCAGTCTCGGGTGAAACGCCGTGAGGTTTCGAGGGCCACGCCTTTTTTAATATTCTTGAGAATGGCCGCGTTCCCCGACTCATAACCGACCACAAACAGCCGCAGCCCGCCGTCTTTCAAAACCTTGAGGGTCTCGTAGTCAACATTCCCGCGCGCATTGGTAGACCAGCACAGGCCCATAGCGCCCATCTTCTTTGCGATTTCGCGTGCACGTTTCGGGTCGGCCGTAAACGTATCGTCATCAAAAAAGACCTCTTTCATACCCGGAAAGAGGCGCTTCATTTCCTGCACTTCTTCAATGACATTGCCCACGGAGCGGGTACGGTAGGAGTGGCCGGTGGTCACCTGCGGCCACAGACAAAACGTGCAGCGCGCCGGACACCCCCGTCCGGTGTACAACGACACATAGGGATACTGGCAATACGGACTGTTATACTTGCGGAAGTCCAAATCCCGGTCGTAAATCTGAGTGACAAAGGGTAACTGGTCGAGTTCCTCATCGGTGAGCGTCGGACGTTCAAGATTATGATGGATCTGTCCGTCCTAGCGATAGCTGATACCGCGGATGTCCTGCCAGTCCCATCCCTCGGCAACCTCTTTCATGGAGTAGTCAAACTCTTTCCGCGCAACAATATCGATAGCTTCAGAAATCTGTAAGGTCTTCTCCGGCTCGGCCGTGGCCTGACCGCCTACAAACGCGATACGACAGTCCGGATTTTTCTCTTTGATCAACTCGGCGGTCTGCGCGTCCAATTTCACCGACGGCGTACTGGTGTGCAACACAACAAAATCGTACTCCTTGGCGACCTCAACGGTCTGCGCCTGATTCAGTCCTTCGGGCGGCGCATCCAGAACGCGACTGTTCTCGATCATGCCGGCCGGATAACACAGCCAGGTCGGATACCAGAACGACCAGACCTCGCGCGTCGCCTGATAACGTGAGCCTGCCCCTCCATCGAAATTTTCATATGCAGGCGGATTCAAAAACAACGTACGCATGCGTGCTGCTCTCCTTCCCCGCCGCGACCTTCATGAGTGCGTCGGTTCTGCCGAAAGCATGGTATTATACACAGGAAAAGAAGGAAAGCGAGTAGTGCTTGACCTAGCACCTTTACTCTGATTTGGGATAGAGGATAATAGGTCCGGTAGGCCAAGACACCTGAGAGTAAGATGGCAAGCCGAAGTCCCTGCGTCTTGGCTCTTCTCGGACGTATTTATTCGGTGTATAGTCTGATCTTATACATCTTGTACATATAGAAAGATGGAGAGAAATTCTGAAGGAGGAGTCGTATGAGCAAGCTGAAGTGGTGGCAGCCCTCTCTTCTCGTAAGTGTATTCACCTTGACCGGCGCATTTGCAGTCGGAGCGCAAGAAGCGGAGCCGCAAGAGCCGGCTGGAGGGCAAGACATCGAGCAGGTCATAGACCTCGGAGACCTCAGGGTGGTCGGCTCCCGCGTGGCGGGTCGTTCGGCCCAGGATTCGCCGGTGCCGGTCGACGTCATTCAAGGGGAAGACTTGCAGACCTACGGTATTCGGGACATGGACTCACTGCTGTCCGCCACCGTCCCCTCCTATAACGTGAGCCAGGAGCCCATCAGCGACGAGGCCACCTTCGTCCGGCCGGCCACGCTACGCGGTCTGCCGCCGGACTCCACACTGGTACTGGTCAACGGCAAACGTCGCCACCGTGGGTCGGTGATCAATTTCCTGGGTTCTCCGAACTCCAGAGGATCACAGGGGGCCGATATCTCCAACATCCCGTCCATTGCCTTGGAGAGCGTCGAGGTGCTACGCGATGGAGCGGCTGCCCAGTACGGATCGGACGCGATTGCCGGCGTGCTGAATTTCAAACTCAGGGAAGACACCGAGGGCCTGACGGTACAAACCAGCTATGGTCAGAACTACCACGGCGACGGCGACAAGGTGAACGTGGCCGCCAACCTGGGCGTACCGCTGACCGAGAATGGCTTTGCCAACCTCAGCTTCGAGTTCAACAACGTGGACGAAACCAGCCGTAGCGTACAGCGCAGCGATGCCCGAGGCTTGATTGAGGCCGGCAACATGGATGTGCGTCGGCCCGCGGCGCAGATCTGGGGAGCGCCCGAGATTCAGTACGACTACAAATTCTTCGGCAACCTGGGCTTGGACCTGGAGGAGATCAACAGCCGCATCTATGCCTTCGGTAACTATGCGGAGCGCAAGGTCGAGGGCGGTTTCTACTTCCGTAATCCCAATACGCGCAACGGGGTGTTCCGCGGTCCCGGCGACCTTCACAAAATTATCGACATCGGAGACGGTTTCGACCCGAGGCCCATCTCGGAGGGCGGAGATTTGCTCGAAAACGGATTATCCAGCCGCTGCCCTGAAGTGCCGAAGCACCCGGCGGCCGATTACTCGAACGTGTCGCTGCCCGACCATTGCGCCATGTTCAACACCCAGTTTCCGGGCGGCTTCACTCCGCGCTTCGGCGGCTATGTGCGCGACTGGAGCATCGCCTTTGGCTTGCGCGGGACGCTGGAGGATCTGGAGGGCGCCTATGCGCTGCTCGACGGCTGGTCCTACGACGTCAGCGCCTACTTCGGCGAGAACAGTGTTGACTATTTCATGCTCAACACGATCAACCCGCAACTCCTGGCGGTCAACCGGGTCGTTCCGACGGAATACCGGCCCGGCGGTGTGAGCCAGACTGAGAAGACGTTCAACCTGGACATTTCCAAGCCATTTGATGTCGGTCTCTTCTACTCCGACCTGAATATGGCCTTTGGCTTCGAGTACCACATCGAAGAGTACGAAGTGGAACTCGGCGGGGAAACCTCTTGGTACGTGGCCCCCGGAAACCGGCTGACGGCGCAGGGCCTCGGCGTCGGCTCGAACGGGTTCACCGGATTCGGCCCCAACATCATCGGCGATCATCAGCGGAATAACTATGCCCTCTACATGGACCTGGAAGCTGAGGTGATTAAAAATGTGACCCTTGGCGTGGCCGGACGGTATGAGAACTTTGACAAGCCGATCGGCGAGTCCGTCAACGGGAAGGTGTCAGCCAGATGGCAACTCCTGGAAATGCTGGCCATGCGCGGTGCGGTCAGCTCGGGTTTTCGCGCCCCAACACCCGGCCAGGCCAATGTGAACAAAATCACCACGTCCTTTGACGCCGAGCTTGGCGGGCTGATAGACGACGCCACCTTTCCTGCCCACCACCCGGCTTCGGCTTTCTTCGGCGCCAGCGATTTGACCCCGGAAAAATCCGTCAACTACTCGGCGGGCATTGTCTTCAACGTGGCCGATGTCGATGTCACCGTCGACTACTACCGTATCAAGATGCAGGACCGCATCGTCCGCAGCAGCCGATTTAATGTTGCGGAAGAACTCGCCAAGCGGGGCATCACCCGGGCGGAATTCGACGCCGCGGTCGGGCCGAATCAGATCTCGGTGCTCCGCTTCTATACCAACGACTTCGACACCACCACCCAGGGCGTTGATGTGGTAGCGACCTATCCGTTGCAATCGGTTGCCGGCTTCACCCAATTCACGCTTGTTGCGAACTGGAACAAGACCGAGGTGGACAGCCGGACTCCGGAGTTCATCAGTGATAAGCTGGTACGACAAATCGAAGAGGGCCTGCCGCAGTTCCGCTTCTCGCTGACGGCCGATCACAACTGGGGGCCGTGGCGCTTCCTGTCCCGTCTGTACTACTACGACCGCTTCCGCGACTACCCGACCGATAGCAGCTTCGGCTTTAATGCTGGCGAGCGCTTTCTGATGGATATGGAACTCTCGTACACCTTCCTGAACCTGCCGTTCATGGAGGCGGCCACCTTTGCGGTCGGCGCGGAAAACATATTTGATCAGTATCCACGCAGGAACCCGAAAGCGACTGACGCCGGCCTGAAATACCCGGAAACCTCGCCCTACGGCTTCAACGGCGGGTTCTACTACCTGCGGGCCGGGTTCGAGTTCTAGGGCGTGTGAGGCATTCCGGTACATGGCCACTACCATCTCAACTCTGACTGCAATTCCGAGAGCCGACACCTACTCTGGAGGACATATGGCCGTGACCCGTCTCACAAAGGCCGAACAATCGGTAAAAACCCGCCGGGCCCTGCTGGACGCGGCGCGGGCCTCCCTTACCGTCAAGGGCTATGCGGAGACCTCGACTGAGGAGGTTGTGCGCCGGTCCAGGAGGACGCGCGGGGCGCTGTATTATCACTTCCGCGATAAGTCGGCCTTGTTTGAAGCGGTTTATGATGAAGTCCGGGGCGAGTATCTGGCAGCGCTCCGGGCCGATGTGGAGACAGCGCAGGGCGACGCCTGGCAGCGGCTGATGACGGGGGTTGAACAGTTTCTGGACCGGCTGTTGGACCCGAGTGTGCGGCGCATTGTCTATATCGATGGCCCGGCCGTGCTGGATTTGTCCAGCGAGCAACGCCGGGCGCCGGCCATCGCCTTGTTACGGGGGATATTTGAGCCGTTGATGGAGGCGGGTGTTATTGAGCGGCTACCGCTTGACGCGCTGCTGCGACAACTCTGGGCGCTGTTCTTTCAGGCGGCGGTGGATATCGCCCATGCAGAGGAGGGCGGTTTGGACCTGCACGATCGGCTCGTCGTCCTGCGGCGCATCCTGCACGGATTGCGGCCGGCGGGCGCTGATGGGGCAGGACCGCGGGATAAGCGTGTGCCGCCAAAGAGACCTGGCAAGGGCGGGCGAGAGGCTGACTTTTAGACCGAGTGTTCTAAGAGGCATTCAATCCCCGCGCCCATCCGGTCCAGGGCTTGCCCTAGCAGGGTCATCTGTGTTGTTCGGCCATCATTGCTCTTGCGCCTCTCGTTAATACCCCAGAGAATCGTACCAAGCAGGGCTCCGTATATCGCAATAGACAGCCATTCAAAGAGCATCATACGCCCGTTACTCCTCTGTGCCGGACTGCGTAAACGAGCGGAGCCGGTGGACCCCTGTCAACTCTCGTCTTTTCTCGGGACGAGCAAGCATCCGTTATCGGAAAGAGCAGTGATGAAGAAATCGAGGACGTGGACACACTGCCTGCTGATTGTTCTGTTCCTCGGCCTGGGAGTTCCACCGGTTGGAGCCCAGAGCGGAGAGGCTCCACAGGAGGCACAGGCAGGGGTCGTCGCATTAGAAGGCGTCAAGGTGCTGGGCTCCCGTCATACCGCACGCTCAGCCCGAGACTCACTGGTGCCGGTAGACGTGATCCGGGGAGAAGACTTGCAGACCTACGGCATCCGGAACATGGACACGCTGCTGGCGGCGAGCGTACCGTCCTACAACGTCAACCGACGGGCCGGAGACGCGGCCATGCTGGTCCGCCCGGCCAATCTGCGCGGGCTGCCGCCCGACTCCACGTTGGTGCTGGTCAACGGCAAGCGTCGGCACCGCGCCGCAGTGATTACCTTCCTGGGTAACGGCATTTCGGACGGCGCGCAGGGGGCGGACATTTCGGTGATTCCGGCTATCGCGCTCAAGCGGCTGGAAGTGTTGCGTGACGGTGCTTCGTCTCAGTACGGTTCCGACGCCATTGCCGGGGCGTTGAATTTCGTGCTGCGCGACGACTCCGAAGGGGCCATGCTGGAAACCCGCTGGGGCCAGAACTACCACGGCGATGGCGACAAGGTGAGTGTTGCCGGCAACCTCGGTTTGCCATTAACCTCGGCTGGCTTTGCCAACTTCAGCTTCGAGTTCATGAACGTTGACGAGACCGGTCGCAGCGTGCAGCGCAACGACGCGCGGGGGCTGATTGCTGCCGGCAACAATCAAGTCCGGCGGCCGGCGGCACAAATTTTCAGCACCCCGGAGGTGCAATACAACTATAAATTCTTCGGTAACCTGGGTCTCGACCTGAGTGATAGGCACAGTCTCTATGCGTTCGGGAACTATGCCGAACGCAAGGCCGAAGGCAACTTCTTTTTCCGCAACCCCAACACCCGGAGCGGGGTGTTCCGGGGCGACCCGCTTGAAGACGGCACGCCGACGATCCGGGTGGCCGACCTGTCCGACGATCTCAAAGGTTGTCCGGTGGTACCAGCCAACCCGGCCGCAGACTACACCAATGTGAATCTGCCGGCCCACTGCTTTATTTTCAATCAGCGCTTTCCGGGTGGTTTTGCGCCGCGGTTCGGTGGCTCCATGCAGGACTGGAGCATCACCTTCGGCCAGCGCGGGGAACCGTCCGGCATGCTGGACGGCTGGCACTATGATATGAGTGCCAGTTTCGGTCGAAACAGCATTGATTTCTTCATGCACAACACCATCAACCCCCAACTCGCCCACCGGCAAACCGCCATTCCGACCTCGTACAAACCCGGCAGTTATAGCGAGTTCGACAAGGTGTTCAATTTTGATATCTCCCGGCCGTTCGACCTGAGCCTCTTCTCTTCCGCGCTGAATTTCGCCTTTGGGCTGGAGTATCGCGAGGAAGAATTTTCAGCAAACGCCGGTGAGCCGAACTCCTGGAAAATCGAAGAAAACCTAGCCCGCCAGGGTTTTGGCATCGGCTCCAACGGCTTTCCCGGCCTCAGCCCCACACATGCCGGTACGTTCAGTCGGGGCAGTTATGCCGGCTATCTCGACCTGGAAGCCGAGGTGATCAAAAACCTGACCGTCGGCCTGGCCGGGCGGTACGAAACGTATGAAGGAATCGCGGATACCCTGGACGGCAAGGTCTCGGCCCGCTGGACCCCCCCCCTGTCAGGGGGGGGATGGGGGGGGTTGGCCGTGCGTGGCTCGGTCGGTTCCGGCTTTCGCGCCCCGACCGTAGGTCAAGCGAACGTGCGCAATGTGACAACGTCGCTCATCAACGGCAGACTGGCGGATGAAGCCACCCTCTCCCCAACCGACCCGATTGCGCGCCAGAAGGGCGGCAAGGAGCTGGAGCCGGAAAAATCCATCAACTATTCCGTGGGCACGGTCTTCAGTCTGGGCAAGCTGGACGTCACCCTCGACTATTACCGCATCAAGATGCAGAATCGTATCGGGTTGACGAAGACGCTGACACTGACCGAATCGGATATCGCGGCACTCCTGGCCCGAGGAGTCGCGGACGCGAGCAGTTTTACCGGGGTGCGCTATTTTACCAACGACTTCGATACCACCACACAGGGTGTCGATCTCGTGGCGACCTATCCGCTGGAGACGTTCGCCGGCAGCACGCTGTTCACCTTTGTGGGAAACTGGAACAATACCAAGGTTGACAGCCGCAATCCGGCCATTATTGACGATGGGCGCGTGCGGCAGTTGGAAGACAATCTGCCGGAGTTCCGTTTTTCACTCACCAGTGACCATACCTATGGGCCGTGGCGGCTCCTGACCCGGCTGCATTTCTACGACGGATTTTATGCGGCCCATCTGGGGGACTTGCCCATACAGGCGGGCGAACGCTGGCTCGTGGATACGGAACTCTCGTACACCTTCAGGAACCTGCCGGTCATGGGGGTGCTGACCCTCGCGTTCGGCGCCGAGAACCTGTTCGATCAGTACCCGGTCAGAAATCCGTACGCACGCCTCGCCGGCGCCAAATATCCGGCATCGTCGCCTTACGGATTCAACGGCGGCTTCTATTATCTGCGGGCCGGCTTCGAGTTTTAAGGATGGGGACGGGGGCTTTTTCTGGAAAAAAAGACAGCAATTTGTCAGGCTGGAGGGGCTGATTCAAACACACCGAGAGGAGGCCGGAGATGCCGGGGATGAAGATCAAGCGGTGGAGATGCGGGATATTGGCAGGGCTCCTGGTCCTGATGAGCGCACTGACGGTCGTAGCTCAAGAGGCCAGCCAGCCAGAGCCAGCCGCCGCCCAAGATACCGAACCACAGGAGTCGGTCGTAGGGCTCGACGAGATCCAGGTGATCGGCTCCCGCGTGGCGGACCGCTCAGCCCAGGACTCGCCAGTGCCGGTGGACATCATTCAGGGCGAGGATTTGCAGACCTACGGCATCCGGGACATGGACGCATTGCTGTCCGCCACTGTGCCGTCCTATAACGTCAACCAGCATCCCATCAGCGGCGACGCTACCTTCGTGCGACCGGCCAATCTGCGCGGGATGCCGCCCGACTCCACGCTGGTGCTCATCAACGGCAAACGTCGCCACCGTGCTGCGGTCATTGCCTTCTCCGCGGACGGCAGCAATCGCGGGACGCAGGGCGCCGACCTGTCCGTCATCCCGACCATCGCGCTGGAGCGGGTCGAAGTCCTGCGCGACGGCGCCGCAGCCCAGTACGGCTCGGACGCCATCGCCGGGATTCTGAACTTCAAGCTGAAGGAGGCGTCCGAGGGCCTGTCGCTCCACACCAGTTGGGGCCAGACCTACCACGGGGACGGGGACAAGGTGCAGGTGGCCGCCAACCTGGGCCTGCCGCTGACCGACAACGGTTTTGCCAACTTCAGCTTCGAGTTTCTGAACGCCGACGAAACCAGCCGCAGCGTACAGCGCAGGGATGCACAAGGACTGATTGAGGCCGGCAATGCGCAGGTGCGCCGCCCTGCGGCCCAGGTCTGGGGGGCGCCTGAAATCCAGTACGACTACAAGTTCTTCGGTAACCTCGGCCTGGACCTGGAGGCGCTCAATGCCCGGCTGTACGCCTTTGGCAACTATGCGGAGCGTAAGGTGGAGGGCGGCTTCTTTTTCCGTAACCCCAACACGCGTGGGGGTATCTTCAGAGGCGACCCGCTTGAAGATGGCACGCCTACAGTCCGGGCAGCCGACCTGTCCGGCACCGGCCTCGGCTGTCCTGCTGTGCCCACCAACCCGGCAGCCGACTACACCAGCATGCATCTGCCCGATCACTGCTTCCTCTTCAATGAGCGTTTTCCGGGCGGTTTCACGCCTCGTTTTGGCGGGTACCTCCAGGACTGGAGCATCGCCTTTGGCATGCGCGGGGAGATGGCGAGTGCCTCGGTCCTGCTCGACGGCTGGTCGTACGACGCCAGCGCCAGCTTCGGCTACAACAGCGTGGATTTCTTCATACACAACACCATCAACCCGCAGTTGGCCGCCCTGCGCACCGCCATCCCCACGAAATACCGACCCGGTGGAAACGCGCAGTTTGAGCGGACCTTCAACCTGGATATTGCCAGGCCCCTGGATATCGGCCTCTTCCACTCTCCGCTGAACGTGGCCTTCGGATTTGAGCATCACATGGAGGAGTTCGAACAGAAAGTTGGGGAAGCGCAGGCCTGGTTCATCGATAAAAACCTGAGAAATCAGGGCTTCAGCATCGGCTCCAACGGGTTTGCGGGCTACCCGCCGCAGTCGGCCGGCGTGTTCGAACGCAACAACTATGCGCTGTATCTGGACCTGGAAGCTGAAGTCATACAGTCTCTCAGCCTCGGCCTGGCCGGACGGTATGAAAACTTCGACAGCGCAATAGGAGAATCGCTCAACGGCAAGGCTTCGGTCCGCTGGCAACTGCTGGACGCTCTAGCCCTGCGCGGTTCGGTCGGTTCGGGCTTCCGCGCCCCAACACCGGGACAGGCGAACATTCGGAAAATCAACTCGCAGTTTACCACCGCAGGTCTGGTCGACCAAGGCATTTTCCCCTCGCGTCACCCGGTCGCGGCCTTCTTCGGAGGCCGGCCATTAAAGTCGGAAAAATCAGTCAACTATTCCGTCGGCAGCGTGTTCAACGCAGGCGACTTCAGCCTGACCGTCGACTATTATCGGATCAAAATTCAGGACCGCATCGGACTGACCCAGGATTTCAGAGTCACGGCCGCGCAGCGGGCGGCCTTCAACCGCCTCGCTCCCGACGCGAGTACCCTCACCTCGGTGCGCTACTTCACCAATGCGTTTGACACAACCGCGCAAGGGCTCGACATTGTGGCGACCTATCCGCTGGAGACGTGGGCTGGCAATACCGTGTTCACCTTCGTCGGCAACTGGAACAACTTGCACCTGGACAGCCGCGAGCTGCACGTCATCAATGACAAGCAGGTACGTCAGATGGAGGATGGTTTGCCGGAATTCCGTTTTTCGCTGACCGCCGATCACGTCTCCGGGCCGTGGCGGTTCCTGACCCGCGTGTATTTCTACGACGAATTTTTTGAAGCCCACGCCAACACGGACACTCGCTTCCTGACCGCGGGTGAGCGCTGGCTGATGGATGTCGAAGCCTCGTACACCCTGCTGACGCTGCCCTTCACCCAGGCAGTGATTCTTGCGGTGGGTGCGGAAAACGTGTTCGACACCTACCCGCGCAGAAATCCGTACGCGCGTGACCTGGGCGCGAAGTACCCGGAATCCTCACCCTATGGCTTCAACGGCGGTTTCTACTATGCGCGTGCCGGCTTTGAGTTCTAGCCCGGCCGACGGGTCGGCTGCGGATCAGGCCGGGAGGGGGTCTCTGGGAAAAAAGCGTAACCGGCGCGGGTCAGGACGAGCAGACCGACCGAGTTATAGACGGCCTCGCGCGCACGTTTGAGGAGCATGAGCGTCAGACCGGCGCTCTCCTCAATACCGAGTAGACGGCAGAGAAATACCCCACCCGCTTCACGTACCCCCAACGCGCCCGGGATGATCAACGCCGCGGCTGTAACGGGTTGAATCATGGTCTCAATAATGAGGGCGTCCATCCAACTGACCGGTGTGCCGATCAGAATCAAAAACACATAGACTTCCACCGCCCCAACCGCCCAGCCCAGAAAGTGGTACAGGCTGGCCGCAATGAAATCCTTGGCATCTCCGTCGTACAAATGAAAGAGATGCGCATCGATGTGTTGGGCCCGCTCCTGCCAGTGCTCCAGGCGGCTCCAGCCTGGGAATCGGCGTCGCAGCCAGCCGACGCATTTTTCAACAAGACCCCGCTGCTGCCAGCGTACAATACCCATCACAAACCCGTACGCCATGACGAAAACGGCACCGAATATCCACCAGGCATGGAAGCCGATATCCAGGCGATACAGAAAAAACGGTAAGCCCAGCACGATAAAGGCAACCTGAGAGACAGTCAGAGCTGTCTTGGCCGCGACAACCGAGGCCGTGCCAACATCGGAGGTCACGCCATATTGTCGCAAAAGGTAGACCTTGACGGCCTCACCGCCGACATTCGCCGTTGGGGTCAGATTATTGATGGCCTCACCGGCCAGTCGAGTGAGCGAGAGCTGAAGCAGGGAGAGCTGCCTGGCGGCCGCCGAGCCGCCCATGGTATAGCCCCAGCCCTTGGCGTCAAACAGCGCCACAAAGCTCTGCGGGATCAGGACCAGAGGGGCGAGCCAGCCAATATGGTAGAGATGCTGGGCGACCTCAGCAATACCGACCTTCCAGAAAAGAATCCCCAACAAGCTGAGGCCGAGCAGAGCTGCGCCAAGCTGGAGGACTCGGCTCTTTTTCTGCTCGGCGGTCATACCTGGGGTTGGTTGGGTTTCTGGGGTCGGACCCAAAGGGCCCAACCGACTCAACGGTGGCGGCTACTCAGGGGCTCCGGACGGGAGGCCGGCCATCTCTCGAACAACAGTCGCCAGCGCGCCCCAGTCGAGGTCACCCCGCCCTCTGGCAAAGGCGGCCCGCAAATGGTTATCAGCCAAGTCGGCCAGCGGCAGGGGCGCGGCAACGTCTTTGGCCAGCTTTTGCATCAGCCCGACATCTTTCAGACCCAACGCCAGCGCGAAGCCCGCGGGAACGAACTCCTGCTTGGCAATTCGGCTGCCATAGCCCTGGAACAAGGGCACGGGCAGCAATGCTCGGATCAACTCCAGAACGGTCTCGTTTTGCAAGCCGCCCTTCTCGGCCAAGGTCAGCGCCTCGCTGATAGTCTCGATACCGGCAATCACAAAGAAGTTCCCCACCAGCTTGAGGACATTGGCGAGGTGGGGCTCTTCTCCCACCACGATGACCCCCTGCCCCATGACCTCGAACGCAGGTCGGCAACGATCAATGGCCGCGGCTGAACCAGCCGGACAGATCCACAGTTTTGCCGCGGCTGCGGCCTCTGGGCGTCCAAAGACCGGCGAGGCCACAAAATGCGCCCCTCGGTCGAGATACAGCGGCGCCAGTTCTTTGGTTACATCGGGCGAGACGGTGCTCATATCAACGTGAATCCCGTCCGGTTTGAGGCCGGCCAGAATGCCGTCCTCACCCAGCGCAATCGCCCGAAGTGCGGCATCGTCAGCAATAATGCTGATCACAATATCGGATTGCGCGGCCAACTCGCGGGGGGAATCGGCCCACCGCGCTCCGTTTTGGCGCAAAGCGTCGGCCCGTGAGGCCGTGCGATTAAAAACCGTCAGTGAAAAATCGGCGTCGAGCAGATGCTGCGCCATGGGCAGGCCCATCCGGCCCAGTCCGATAAAGCCAATCGAGGGTGTCATATCTGCTTTGTCCTTTGGGTCCTTGGGTCTATGGGGTCCTTTGGGTCTATGGGGTCCTTTGAGTCCGACCCAACAGACCCAACAGACTCAATAGACTCAACAGACCTAATCTCAGTGCATGGCATGTGGTTCGCGCAGAATAAATTCGGCGATTTCCGCATCAAACTGCTCGCCGTCGGCCGTGGTCATCTGATAGCTGCCACGCATGGAGCCAAAGGGTGTGGTCAGCGGACAGCCCGAGGTGTACTCAAAGGATTGGCCCTGCGCCAGGACGGGCTGCTCGCCCACCACACCGGGTCCTTTGACTTCTTCCACATGGCCGGTCGCGTCGGTAATAATCCAATGGCGGGTCATGAGCTGGGCGGTGACCGGTCCTTCGTTGGTGATGCGGATGGTATACAGGAAAAACCACTGGCTTTGCTGAGGAGAAGAGCGGGTCGGATCGTATTGGGTTTCCACGCTGATGCGAATCCCTCGGGTGACTGTTTCAGAGGCTGGCACGCTGTCTCCTCCTCTTTCTCTCATTGACAGGCATGTCGGGAGTGTATGACCGCCCTGCCAGCGCGTCAACCAAGGAGGGCACCTTACTCTTCTGCCAGGGCCGCTGCGATATCGACCGCCAGCCGCTGGCCCGCTTCATTGTCCAGCGTGCCTGCCGGCCATTCAATGCCGAGCCCCGCACCCTCGGTCGAATCCGGGAATCTGGGAATAATATGGAAATGGATGTGCATCACGGCCTGATGCGCGCTAGCGCCATTATTTTGCAGGATGTTGAACGCCGTGGCTCCAGTGGCTTTGAGAACGGCCCGACTCAGCCGGGGCAACACCCGGCCAAGGGCCGCCGCGGATTTGTCCGAAAGCTGGTCGAGCGTTTCTGCCGGCTCTTTTGGGATGAGCAGGGTATGGCCGCTGCTCAGCGGGCCAATATCGAGAAAGGCGAAGACCTGGTCGTCTTCATAGACTTTGTGACACGGAATCTCACCGGCAATGATTTTCAGAAAGATCGTTTCTGCCATGCCCCGAGAGTAGCGTATGATAGGACAGGCGGCTAGGGTTCTCCTATCAGCTACGGAAGAGCCTTCTGACAGTCGAGGCAATAGGCCTTCCCGCTGAAACGCCCCTTATTTTGAAAGCAAAACACCGCCACCTTTTTCGATATACTCTTCTTACATGTGGCGCAGAAGTAGGAACTAGACCCTCGGCTCCGTTGGAGTTTTATAGTGCGTTCTGTTGAAGTGCCCTCAGCGCTAGATGTGTTGTTCGATATTCCCTCAGCCTGAATTGTGAACTTCTTCCGGTAGTCAGCACTGGCAGGCCGATGCTGCGGAGAAGGAATGGCCTGAGCACTCCCGTTAAAGAAAAACGAAAATTCGCCCGACTCGGATATTTTGAGACCGGTACGATAATGCTTTGATTCAAGAACGAACATCTCCAAATGACGACTGATGAGTAAGTGATCGATTTGGGCAACCTGTCCACGGTGTTCCAGCCGCAGATCGTGTAAGACCGCCCAATTTTTCGAGTCGCGCCACTGAAAATCGATGTAATAGGCGGAATCCTTTTCACCTTTTGCGCCTGCACGTAATATTTTCAACTCTTTTTCGACCAGAATGCGTTTGTTCGCCGGAAGGTCAAGGTCCAGCAGTGCTTTCAACTCGTCTATCTGGGGTTGTAGCGAATCTTTTTCCTTCACGAGCATTTTGGGGACCTTTCCTCCCTCTACGGCCTTCCTGCTACCGTCCCCGCAAGACCGGTCGTCGCTTGTCCATAAACGCGTTGACGCCTTCTTGATGATCTTCCGTTTGGCCACAGCGCAGATGCGTTTCCGCCTCCCGGTCGAGCATGGTGCGAAAATCTACCGCACCCGAGGCAGAGCAAGTGCCCTCTTTTTAGACTTCGGCTTAGGGTAATCCGGCGCCCGGCACCTCAACCTGGACCGTTTCGATAGCAGCGGCGGACTTCCCCTGGGCCAACTCCTCAACGGTTGTCGCCGCGGTCAACATGAAGAGCGTCTGCCGCCCTTCCCCGCCCAACATGCAGGCAACGGCCCGTTTGTCCGGGACAGGAACGCGATGCGTGACCTCTCCGCCGTCTTTGACCCGAATAAATTCACCACTTCCAAACGAACTTACCCACACTGCCCCTTCGGCATCCAAACAAATCCCGTCAGGGGTCGCCTCCCCCAGTTGGGCGAACACACGCCGGTCCGACAGCGAACCATCGCCGGCAATACTGAAGGCGGTTAAACAATTCGCAAACGTTTCGGCAACAATGAAGGTGCTCCCGTCCGGACTGATCACGCTACCGTTCGGAAAGCCCAGACCGTCCGCGACCACGCGGGTCTGTCCGTCCGGCGTGACCATGACGATGTTCGCCGGCTTGGCTTCTTCACCACCCATCAGGTCGTAGCCAAAGCTCCCGATATAGGACCGGCCCTGGGCATCAACAACCATATCGTTGATATCGCCCCGGACGAGCGCCGAGACATCTGCGACTTCCGCGAGGCCGTTTGGGTCCTGCCGGAGCAGTTTCTTATCGTGCATGGAAACGATGAGCAGGCGTCCATCCGGCAGAAAGCCCAGTCCCGACGGACGCTGCGGAACCGTTGCGACTAACTCGGTGTTGCCCTGCGCATCCACGGTGAGTACTTTCTCGGCAAACATGTCGGAAACCCAGAGTTTGCCGTCGTGCCAACGCGGGCCTTCAAGAAAGATAAATCCATCTGCAAGGATCTGCGGAGTGAGTTGAGCAGCCATGCTGTCCCCCTTTCATGCTTAGCGGCCCCGGAAGACCGGTTGCCGTTTGTCCATAAACGCGTTGACGCCTTCTTGATGATCTTCCGTCTGGCCACAGCGCAGATGCGTTTCCGCCTCCCGGTCGAGCATGGTGCGAAAATCTACCCCACCCGACGCATTGACGTTGGCTTTCATATAGCGGTAGCTGACCAAAGGGCCGGCGGCGATCCGTTCTGCCAGTTCCAGGGCTTCGTTCATGAGCTGATCGTGGGCGAAGACCCGGTTGACCAAGCCGATCCGCAGGGCTTCATCCGCGTTAATCATGTCCGGCAAAAAAAATAATTCCTTGGCCTTGGCCTGGCCAACCAAACGGCTGAGCTGCCAGGTCGTGCCGTAGTCGCCGCCGTAGCCCACCCGCGCGTAGGCCGTCCCGAGCCGGGCCCGGTCGGAGGCAAAGCGCAGGTCGCACGACAGGGCGATGCCCAGGCCGGCGCCGGCGGCCGGCCCGTTAATGACCGCAATCGTGACCTTGGGCATGTGGTGCAGCAGCCAGGGCCAGGTATGGCCGTCGCGGAGTTCGTCGACCTGCTGCTCAAGGGTGGAATCCCGGGTGCCGATTTCCTCGCCCTTTTGCATGGCTGACACATCGCCCCCCGCGCAAAAGCCCCGGCCCGCGCCTGTCAGCACAACAGCGCCAACCTCGGGGTTTTCCGACATCTCACGCAGCGCCGCAACCGCCGCCTGGTTCATGTCTCTGGTGAGCGCGTTGAGCTTATCCGGACGATTCATGGTCAGAATACCGACCCGGTTTGTGATTTCGATATTGAGATCCGCCATCTGTCTGCCTCCTTAGCTCCGTGTGGATGAAGCTTGCACTTTATCGCGTTTTGCGTAGAAAGGAAGGGACAGCTCAGGAATGGAAAAGGAGATGGAACTATGACGGCAACCGCAGACCCGCATCAAATTACGAGCGTGGAACAGCTTCGTGAACGCATTGGATCACCAAGCGAGCTCGTTCCGCACAAGCTCTGGACCGAGTTGGACGAGTCGTGCATGGACTTCATCCGACGCTCGCCGTTTCTCCTGCTCGCCACGGCAGACGCCGAAGGGAATCAGGATGTTTCGCCCAAAGGGGACGGGCCGGGGTTTGTCTGTATTGAGGATACACACACGCTGCTCATCCCGGACCGGGCCGGCAACAAGCTGGTCTTCGGGCTGACCAATATCATTGAAAACCCCCACATTGGTCTGATTTTCCTTTTGCCGGGAACGCCGGAAACCATGCGGGTCAATGGTACGGCTGAGCTCACGGCCGACCCGGAAATCCTGGAACGTCTGTCCGCGCGTGGGAAACCCGCGGTGGTGGCCATCCGGGTCCATATCAAAGAGGTGTTCTACCACTGTGCCAAGGCGTTTATCCGGTCACAACTCTGGAAGCCCGATACGTGGGAGGAACGATTAAGGATCTCGTTCGGCAAGATTCTGGCTGCCAAGATGGGCGGCGATGCCGGCATGGCCAACAAGATTGACGAATTTGTCGAACAGGACTATCGGACCAATCTGTAGGTTTCCGCCTTGAATTCCCTCTCCCCCGGAGGGAGAGGGCCCGGGTGAAGGATTTTCTCATAGGACGCTGGGTTAAGGGAGAAATGCGACTGAGCGAAAAACAACAAGAGTCGGTTGCCAAATATCTATATGACGTGAGTAAAGGCTTCCTATTAGCAGGTGTAGTTGGGGTATTGACGAATAAGGTTAGTACCTTGGCCTTTATCGGCCACCTCGTTGTTGCCAGCTATGCTTTCGTAACCGCCCTAACATTGGAGAGAGAACCGTGAGCAATTATGAGTCCGTTTTCTGGATAGTCTTCGTTGTTGCTACTGTGGCCTTTCTTGCCTTCATCATCTCCCAGTGGAGACAGAGTCAGAAGCACTGACTTGTCAGTGTGTTACTGCATCTTCCAGGGCGTGTTTTTCTTACCGTAATGCCAACCCTCTCCGTTCCCATTCCATCGCCACAATCCGGCCCAAGCCGGATTCCGTAATATATAAGGTCTTCGCATCAACACCGCCAAAGGCGATATTCGTGACCGCTCGGTCTTCACTCGGAATCCGACCGACCTGCTGCCCGTGCGGATCAAAGACAATAATGCCCCCTCCCAGCACACCGCAGACCAGGACATAGCCTGCTTCATCCAGACAAAAGCCATCGGGATAATGGCTGGCCGGCAGTTGACAGAATGGCCGCCGCGGGCCGAGTTCGCCGGGTGCAAGAATAGGAAAGGCGCACAGGGAGGCGGCAAAGGTTTCCGCTACGAGCAGGGTTTTACCGTCCGGGGTAAGGCCGATGCCGTTTGGATGTTGCAGGTTGGTGGCAACACGCCGAATCCGTGTTCCATCCGGACTGGTGTAATAGACGCTGCCCTGGCGCCGCGTGGGCGCATTCATGGGTTCAGGGTGCGTGGGATCACGCTGGAGCGGATCGGTAAAATAGCAATTTCCTTCAGCGTCAAATACCAAATCGTTTGGCGCGCTGAGTTGCGCGTCGTCACATGAGGTGTATAACCGTTCGACCTTGCCCTCGGCGTCAATCCGCTCAAGACGTCCGGCCTCGTAGTCCGGAGCCGGTCCGATGGGCAGCCCCTTGCGCCAGCGAAAGCCACCGTTGTTCGTGACGTATAAGGCTCCGTCCGGCCCCCGGGCGGCCCCGTTCGGACCACCGCCCGGAGTGGCGAAGGTGGAGAGGTTTCCGTCGGGCTGCATCCTCCGAACGCAGCCCCCACGGATTTCTACCCAATACACACTCCCGTCCGGGTCACACACAGGGCCTTCCGGGAATGCCAAACCGGTGGCAATAACGGTATGAGGCATACGGTCGAGCGCACCTGACGTGCGCTCAAACATTCAGGCCGCCTGTTGCTCTTTGTGTTTCAGCAACTTACCGGCAATCTGGTCCATCACTTGGTCCGCTAACACCCGGACCTCAGCTTCGAGCTTGGGCTGAATAGGATGCGGGACCAGAATGGGCTCATACTGAGGCATGCCAAGGGCTGCACATTGGGCGTGGGCGGCGCTCAGAAACTCCGTTGTCGTGATATTTGCAGTCGGAACCCCGCTCTCTTCCAGCGCGATGACATCGTGCGAACTGCACGATATGCAGCCGCCTCAATCGCTGAGCGCTTCAATGACCGCGTCGCACTTTTCTTGCAACTCCCGCTGAATAGCTTCAGCCGCAGGCCGACCTGGAGTCAGTTTCGTCCGCCGCAACACCTCCTTGACGCCGTACTGCTCACGAAGGATTTCCTCCAGGCGGTCCAGGAAGAATACGCCTTTTGCCTTGTTAATATCCAATAGACCAATCGTTATACCGGACAGTGTGTCCAGCCGGGTCGCAAAGGCTTTGGGCGATTGGTCCGCCCGCGAGGTCGGGTCTAGTAATACGGTTCCCATACACTTCTCCTTTCTTATGAATGAATCTCTTTCGTGGTAATGGTACTCCCGGAGCTTCCCCGGACCAAGCCTGGAACAGCCGCAGAAAAACGGCCCGCCGTTCCACCCGCGACAACAATAAGAATACTCTCCGGTGCGGGAAACTTCGGATAGAGCGTGTCATCAGTCGGCGGCTCGGCCTGGGCGTTGACGCCAGCCAACATACTCACTCCAGCGCCCTCTCCGCCGTTGACCCCAGGCCGCAGTTCACGCAGAGGGCGACGGATGTGTTCAAATAAAAATTGACGGAGATCATTTTTAGACCACCCATCCTGGGCAAAGGTCTTGGCATGCTCCGGTCCGACAATCAGCGCCGTATCCGAGAACACCGGAAAATTCTTGTGATTCCAGACCGAGGCCATAGTCCAGCCAAGCGAGAGAGCCAACTGCTCTGCACTGCGACTGGCATGGTCATTTATCTGAAGCGGGGAGTGACCACCAAACAGGGTGACGGTACTCTGTTCCGGACGAAAACCTTTCTCTACGTGCAGCGGCTCCCACGGACTCTCCTCCTCGGCCTCGCCAATACAAAACGTGAATTGGGCTGGATGGCCCAGGGTTGCTTTGCAAATCTCTTGGGGCTTTGCTCCGCCAATGTTGAGAATAATCAGGCGCAGCGCCCGCCCGATCGTGGCATTCGCTCGAAATCCATGACCCAGGGCATTATGTCCGCAATTTATCCCAATGGCATGGCGGATGGGACCGTTAATAATCGTCAGGGGGGTTGCCGAGAATGTAGTGACATTAATAGCGTGGGCCGCAAACTGTTCCTCACACAAGGCTTCCACCGCGGCAACGACAACCGGGAAATACGACGCCTGACACCCCGCCATCACCGCATTAATCGCCACTTTTTCAAGACTGGCCGGTCCGTAGTTGGGTCCCACCGTCCCCAAGACTTCTTGCGGGTCACGGTCCACTGCGGCGAGCAGCGCCATCACGCGCTCGGCGGTTGGCGGAACAACCGGCAGCCCATCGGTGAGCCCACTTGAAAAGAGGGATTCAAAAGGGTCGTTCTCCTGGATATCGATGGGTTGTGAATGGAATGCGGCAGCGTCCGCCATGTCTCCCCTCCGAGTATTCTCACCCTTGCATTCCTGGCATACAGCTGTCAACATTATGTGCCAACCGGCTCAGTCGAGCGGTTTTTCTTCGCACACATCGTCCGCACTATACTGCGCCTGAAACGCCTGAAGTGCACGATTGAAGGCCGGGTCTTCTTCCGTATCGGGCAGCGCGCCCGCCACGGGCAGACCGAGCCGCGCCACAGCCGCTTGCCAGCGCTCCAATTGCGGCGGGGACAGGGGAACAGACACGGTGTAGTGCAATTCGGTATCTTCACTGAGCAGAATAACCGTCAGCTTATCCTGCCGAACGAGCTTCTGCAGAAGAGCGGCGTCGCTCGCCTGTCTCGGATTGA
This sequence comes from Candidatus Binatia bacterium, assembly GCA_022824615.1. GTDB lineage: Bacteria > Desulfobacterota > Binatia > Bin18 > Bin18 > Bin18. Next base: position 41,971 of record JAJDZM010000099.1, read on the forward strand.
GGTAGAACACGCCGCCTTTGCTCCCCCCAAACGTCGGATGCAGTTGGTAGCCGACGGCCACCACCCATATTTGCTCGGGGCTCTGCCACGTAGACAGGCTCAGGGTAAGTGGCAGGGGGGCTTCGATAAACCAGTCCAGGTCTTCGACCCGGCTGACCACGGCCAGCTCTTGGGTGCCTTCACGGTCAATAAACCGGACAGAATACAGGGGTTCTTCCCTTAAGAGTAGCCAGCTCTCTCGGTTAATCACCACACCGGTCGGTTGCATTGGGTGCCCTCCTGGCAGTACGCGCTTGACCCACGGGCATGCATCTATCATACATGGCACTCGCATGGCAGGTTCGACCGTACGGGGCGCAGACACCGGTCATCACACAAGGAGGGACCATGGCGAGACCGGTCAGGTATAAGATCGTTGGATTGCTGTTCTCCGGAACAATCATTAACTACATCGACCGGGTGAATATCTCTGTTGCCGCGCCGGTTATCATGGCCGATTCCGGCTGGAGTAAGAGTGAGTTCGGGATGGTCTTTTCCGCCTTCCTGGTTGGCTACGCCGTACTCCAGTTGCCGGGCGGCCTGGTGGCCGACCGCTGGAGCGCACGGAAAGTACTGGCCCTCGCCTTTTGTGGCTTCTCGCTTTTCACAGCCCTGACCCCACCGGCCATTTCCGCCTTTTGGCTGCTGCTCAGCGCGCGTTTTCTGGTCGGCATGTTTGAGTCCGTTACTATTCCGGCGCTCACTTCCGTCAATGCCCGCTGGATTCCGCGGGCCGAGTTTGGCCGCGCGCAGACCCTGAGCGTGTCCGGCGTGACGGTCGGCCAGATGATTGCCTATCCACTCACTACCTGGATTATTCTCCACTTCTCCTGGCAGCTCGTCTTCTATTTTAACGCCCTGCTCGGCTTTGTCTGGGCGGCGGTGTGGTTGTGGTCTTCCACGGACACGCCCGGTGAGCATCCGAAGATTGATGCAGCGGAACGCGCCTATATTGAGTCAAACCTGCCCCCCCGTCCGACTGCTCCGCTGCCGTTGTGGACCGTTTTTTCCAGCGCCTCGCTGCTGACCGTGACCCTGGCCTTTATGTGTTATGCCTACGTGCTGTGGACGTTCCTGTTCTGGTTTCCGACCTATTTGGTCGAGGCGCGCGGCATGTCTCTGGGGGTCATGGGCACGGTCGGCATTTTTATGCACGGCGCGTCGTTTCTCGGTGTTGTCGGTGCCGGGATGCTGTCAGACTGGCTGCTGCGTAACGGCTGGAGTGCGCAGTTCGCCCGCGTGCGCTTTGGTGCTTTTGGCCTCACCCTGGCCCTGCCCTGCCTGGTTCTGGCGGCTCAGACCGCCTCGCCGCTGATCTGTACCGTTTTTCTGGTGCTTTTTTACGGGCTGTTCAGTATGGGCATAGCGGTGTTTACCACGGTTGCCCTGGAGTTTAATCCGCACCAGGCCGGCGCTATCTTCGGCATGATGAATACGCTCGGGACCTTCGCCGGGGTTCTGGGTCCCTGGTCTGCCGGGCAGATGATTGAGTACAGCGGAGGAGATTGGACCATCCCGCTGTTTGTCGCGACTGGAGTTGGAGCGGTCAGTGCCCTCATCTTATTTGTGGTCAAGATTAGGAAGATCGAGATAGACGAGGTTGCGCTGGTAGAACCAGCGGAGATCGGTTCGTGAGTATTTACGGAAAGAGAACGGTGACAGAGAGGAGGACCCTATGGCAGACCGACAGAAACTTTCGGATGCGGACATTCAGGCCAGACTGGGCAGTATGCCGGGCTGGAGCGTGGTCGACGGGAAGTTGCACCGGGAGTATAAATTCCAGGACTTTGTCCACGCCTTTGGTTTTATGACCAGCGCGGCCCTGGTGGCAGAGTCCATGAACCACCATCCCGAGTGGTTCAACGTCTACAGCACGGTGAACGTTGACCTGGCAACCCACGACGCCGGAGGCATCACCGAGCTGGACTTTACCCTGGCCGGCAAGATGGAAGACATCGCCGGCGCAGACTGAAAAATCAGGGCGGGCAACCACAGGGGGTTGCCCCTACAATACACATTCCCTCTCCCCTGGAGGGAGAGGGCTAGGGTGAGGGGGTTCCTAACGGTGAACACGGCGGTACGGCTCTCGGGTCAGATAACGCCCGCTTGTTCCAGCTTTTGCAGCCTTTCTGCGGAGAGACCCAGCAGACCCTGGTAAACCTCGCCATTGTGCTGACCGAGCAGCGGGGCCGGGGTGACTTCGACCGGGGAGTCGTCGAGTTGAACCGCACAACCGGGCATGGTGATGCTGCCTCGGGTCGGATGTTCAACAGTGGCGACCATGCCACGTTCACGCAGCTGTGGGTGGGTGAAAATATCGTGTGAGTCAAAAACCGCCCCACACGGCACGCCGGCCTCTCCGAACCGCTCCATGACCTCGAACTTGGTGTACCGCGTGGTCCAGGCCCGAATGATGTCATACACCTCGTCAAAGCGGGTATTACGCTCGGACGTGGCCGTATAGCGCGGGTCGTCAATCAAATCTTCACGCTCAATCGTGTGCAGCAAACTCTCCCACATCCGCGGCGTCGTGGACATGAGATAGACATAGTCGTTGGGTCCGCCCGGCGCGCAGGGATAGGTGTCCGTGGGGGCGGCATGGCTAAGGCGGTTGCCGCTGCGCTGCACCACGGCATCGGCCTGAAGATGGTGGCGCAGGGGCACCCGCACATAATTGACCACCGCATCCTGCATGGACACTTCCACGTGCTGCCCCTGACCCGTTTTACCCCGTTGCAACAGGGCCGCCAGAATACCCACGGCGCAGTGGATACCCGTGCCGGTATCCCCAATAGTCGGACCGGGTTTGAGCGGCGGCGAGTCGGGCAGGCCGGTAATGCTCAGGGCTCCGCCGGTTGACAGGGCAATCGAGTTAAAGCTCTTATACCCGCTCCACGGGCCGGACGTGCCAAAGCCCTTGATCGTGGCATAGATCAGCCGTGGGTCGAGCTGCTGCAGGTCTGTATAGCCGAGCCCCAACCGTTCCATGGTGCCCGGAGAAAAATTCTCCAACACGACATCAACCTGAGGTACCAGGGAACGGAAGAGGTCACGCCCCTGCTCGGTCTTGAGATTGAGAGTGATGCTGCGTTTGTTGGCATTCAGCAGAATAAAAAAATGCGAATCGAGTCCCGGCTCGTTTGTCAGAAAGTTCCGCCCCGACTCGCCGGTGCGGGGCGGTTCGACCTTAATCACATCCGCACCCAGGAAGGCCAACAGCTCCGTACACGACGGACCGGCCTCAAAATGCGACAAATCGAGAATACGCACATGGTCGAGAGCGAGCATCGATTTTCTCCTTTTTTCTCAGCGCCTGCTAGCCTACCATCTGGGTCGCGTCTCTGCCAAGCTTGTCAAATGGAGAACGGCAGGAGATAATCAGAACCCAGACTTTCAATCAGGGAGGGACGGCAGGCTATGCAAAACAAGAAAACATACGATCGTGCCACGCAGGATATCGGTAATATCATTGGCATGGAGCATGTGAATGTCACCGTGCCGGACCAGGCGATTGCTTCGACCTTTTATATCTCCGGCCTCGGCTTGACCCGCGACCCGTATATGATGGTCGGGCCGGGCAATATGTGGGTGAACGTCGGCCAGCAGCAGTTTCATCTCCCGGCGAGCGACCCGCAGGTGTTCAGAGGCCACATCGGGCTGGTTGTGCCGGACTTGAATACCTTGCAGACGCGGCTTGAGCGGGTCCAAAAACGCCTCGCCGATACGGCCTTTCGCTGGTCGGCCAAAAAAAGCTATGTCGCGGTGACGTGTCCGTGGGGAAATCAGTTGCGCTGTCACGCGCCGGGTCCGCAGTTCGGCAGCATGACGCTGGGCCTGCCCTATGTTGAGATGCCGGTCGCACCCCGCACGGCTCGCGGGATCTGCCAATTCTATCAGGAGGTGATGAACACCCCGGCGAGAGTCATCCAGGAGCGCGGCAGCGCAGTCGCCCAGGTTCAGGTCGGGCGTTCCCAGGTCCTCCGTTTTCGGGAAACCTCGAAAGCGACCCCCGCCTATGACGGCCATCATATCGCCGTCTACGTTGCCAACTTCTCCGCTCCGCATACCTTTCTGAAACGTCACAAATTGATTACCCAGGAGAGCGACGATCATCAGTATCGTTTTCAGGCCATCGTCAACCCCAAAACCGGCAAGCTGTTATGCGAACTTGAGCACGAGGTTCGCAGCCTGTTTCATCCCATGTACGAACGGGAATTAGTCAACCGCAACGCCGACCAGAGCATTTTTGCCTATCAGAAGGGGCAGGACGCGTTTGCCGCCTGAGCGGTTTGCAGACTTGGCGAACAACTCCACACCTGTCTCGATCTGACACAGACGAGGCGTCACCAGACGACGGGTGCTTGCGCTTCTAGGATTGGTGGAGTTCAAGCTCAAGACGCATCCCGACAGCGGCCGCAGCGCGTTTCAATGTATGTAGCGTCACGCCTTCGTTCTCCGGGTCGAGCAACCGGTCGAGTTGAGAGCGGCTGGTTTCCATGCGCTCGGCCATCCGTGCCTTGGAGAGGTTCTGCGCCTTCATCGCTTCCTCTAGCTTGTAGGCAAGGACAGACTTGATCGTCTGGTTCTTCACCTCTGCATAGGTGCCGTCTTCCCGGAGCAAGCTTTCAAGCGTTGAGCCGAGATGCGGGTTTTTCTTAGCCATATCGACCGTACTCCTTCATTCGACGTTCCGCGAGCTTCAACTCCTTCACAGGGGTCGCCTGGGTTTTCTTAATGAAAGCGTGTAGGAGCACCATATTCCTCCTCGATACGATGAAGAATACCCTGGCGATGCGCCGGCCTGTCAGGTTGCTGCGTACCTCGTGTAAGCCGGGATAACCCGTGAGCGATATGCAAAGAGGCGGGCCGCACGGCCAGCTAAACTCGGCCTTCATGAGGTCACGACCAATCAACCTTCGGTCCTCCGCAGGCAGCTTCCCAAGCCATTCGCGCACCGGCTCTCGACCGCTTATCAGCCGGTAGAATCGAGCGATAATAATCTTCTCGGGCGCTCTCACCACATCCGTGTACCATATGTGGTACATCCTGCTATGACTGTACCGCCGAGAATCGCTTCCCGTGAGCAAACGCCCGTCCTAATACCCGCCGCGTTTGTCCACGACATTATCCATGGACTCGCCGCGTAAATACTGGCCGAGAATCGGTTGGAACAACGCCACCGCGTGCTCCCAGTAGTGAGAGCGAATGCCGGAATAATGCGGGGTGAGAATGACGTTCGGCAGGTGGAATAATTCGCTGTCGGCCTCCGGTGGCTCGGGATCGGTGACGTCCAGTCCGGCGCCGCCGAGACGGTCTTCTTTGAGGGCCTGGATTAAGGCCGCTTCCTGAATGATCGCGCCGCGGCCGACATTCAAAATAAAAGCCCCTGGCTTCATCAGCCGCAGTTCATGATCTCCGATCAGGCCCCTGGTTTCCGGCGTCAGCGGGGCGGCCACCACCACATAGTCCGACTGGGCCAGGAGCTGGGGCAGGTCGTTTTGCCCGAGCAATTCATCCACGCAGGCCGGCTTGTCGCCCCCCCGGCGTTTATTGGCGACCACCCGCATGCCGAAGGCCTGACAGCGTTCGGCCACGGCCAAGCCAATACTGCCCAGCCCGATAATGCCAACGGTCCGGCCGTGCAACTCGGCAATCAGCGAAAACCGGCTGAGCATTTCCTGACGCGCCCACTTGCCCTCTCCCTGGAGGCGGTACGCCTCGTGCAGGCGGCGCGCAAACATGAGCATCATGCCCAGCACGTGCTCGGCAATCGGAACGCCGTAGAGACCGCGCGAGTTGGTGACAATGACCTCGCTCTCGATCAACTCCGGGAACAGGACGTGCGTAGCCCCGGCCGAGGTGAGGTGGAGCCATTTGAGCTGGGTGGCGACCGACAGGTCCTTTTTGCTGAATCGGACGGCGCACAGCACCTCCGTATCGGCCAGTTCGGTCAACCGCCGGTCCGGGTCCTGAATCAGGTTGATGTGGGCCTGCGGAAACTCGTCTTGCAGTTGCCGGACGAGCGTGAGGGGAAAATCCGGCCAGCCGGCCAGCCCGGCCGCACCGGCAAACGAAATGCTCACCTTGGTCATGATCGTCCTCTTGACGGGCCTATTCGCTGCCTTCCATTTGCGCGTCTCGCCAATAGCTCCACGGCACAGGATAGTGCACCAGCTCCAATTTGATGCCGTCCGGGTCGGCAAAGAACACGGCATAATAATGCGGGCCGTACTCGGGATAGTCCGCCGGCGGGTCGAGGACGGTGATGCCCTCTGCCAACAGAAAATCGTGGAAGCGGTCCACATCGGCCTTGTGCCTGACCTTGAGGGCCAGATGGTGCAGGCCGGCGCGAAAGCGATTATGGCCGAGAGCTTTTTCCTCGGCCGCGGCTTCCTTGATACCGATAATCAGGTGGGCGTTGTGGAAGCCGTTATAATGCGGATGGACGAGCTTGCGAAATCCGAGCGCACCCAGAATTTTTTCATAAAAGGGCAGCGAGCGGCTCAAATCCGTGACCGTCAGGTCAAGATGATCAACGCCCAGGACCTCAAAGGTCTCGAAGTCAGGAGGAATCGTTTCCAGCGGAATCGAGCCCGGAATGACCGCGCTTTTCAGATGATCGGCGTGAAAGAGTTCGGATGGAGACATCGCAATCCTCCTTTGCCTGAACAGACCGCGTGAAGACGTCCCCAGGCCCGGGAGCGTTCACCCGGTGTCGTCCCGTATATGGGAGCGGCAGCCTGGGTGAGCGCTCTCGTAGCCCTGAGAGGGCTCCTAATCCAGCACCTTCTCTTCTTTGAGCCGCGCAATCTCTTCCGGCGCATAACCCAGCACGTCCCGCATGACCTCGTCCGTATGCTGGCCGAGCAGCGGCGCGGGCGCGCGAACGCCGTTGGGCGATTCGGCCAGTAACCAAGGGATGCCCATATGCAGCCGGGAGCCGACTTCCGGATGCAGCAGGCGCGCAAACGCCCCGCGCGCCTCCAACTGTTTATCCTCTGCCAGGTCGGACGCACTCAGCGCCGGAAAGGCGGCCACACCCGCCTCCTGGAGCACCTGCGTGACTGCCCAGCGGTCGCGCTGGCTAGTCCACGCGGTCAGCAGCTTTTCCAGCTCGTCTTCGTTCGCTTTCCGGTCGGAAGCGGTATCAAAGCGTGGGTCACGGGCGAGTTGAGGCTCGCCCATAGCCTGACACAGGGCCTGCCATTCTTCGTCCGAGCCACACGCGATCGAGACCCAGGCGTCTTCTCCCGCGCAACGAAAACAGTTATGCGGGGCCATGACGGGGTCGTGGTTGCCGTCGCGTTCGGGCTGGGTGCCGTTCATGACGTAATCCATCCAGCCCTCGGACACCAGGGCCGCCACCGCGTCAAACAGCGACACGTCAATATACTGGCCCTGGCCGGTGCGTTTTCGGGCGACCAGCGCAGCGCAGACTGCCGCGGCGGCGTGAATGCCGCTGTTCGGGTCGCCATACGAAATCCCGACCTCTTGCGGCGAGCCGTCCCGATAGCCGGTCAGGGAAGACAACCCGCTGACCGGAGCCATAGCCGGGCCATAGCCCATATATTTCTTCTGCGGGCCGGAATGGCCGAAGCCCGAGATCGAAGCCACAATGATATCCGGCTTGATCTGCTTGAGCTCGTCATAACTGAGCCCCAGGTTGTCCATCACGCCGGTCGCGAAATTATCCACCACCACATCGCTCTGCCTGATGAGTTCTTTGATAATCTCCATCCCCTGCGGTTTGGCGACGTTGAGGAGCAGACTTTTCTTGCCCATGCTCCACTCGTTGAAAATACCGGAGCGATTCACCCCGGCTTCCATACCCTTCGGGTAGATCGGCAGCCGACGGGTAATATCCACCCGCGCGTTGGATTCGACCTTGATCACCTCGGCCCCCAGATGGGCCAGATGCATGGTGCCAAACGGCCCGGCCCAGACCCAGGTAAAATCCGTCACCCGCACACCTGCCAGGGGCAGACGGGAGTTGGGAGTTGGGGGTTGGGGGTTGGAGGGACGTGACTGGCTTGGCAGTTCGGCGAAGACCTCAGCAGTGTGCTCTCCCTGTTGTGGGGCGGGGCGACGAATCTGCCACCACGGTTCGCGCAGTCGGTAGGGTGCGCCGAGATGGGTCAGCTTACCCGCTTTGGGATGTTCCACATCCACGAAAAACCCGCGCGTGCGGATATGCTCGTCTTCGGCGAGCTGGGCCATGGTCTGCACCGGAGCAAAACAGATCCTCCGCTCCTGTCCCATCCGAAACAGTTCATGCACCTTCTGCTGCTGGAACCACTCATCCAGATACATCTTGAGCACGTCCTGGTTCTTGGCCCGCTCTATCCCGCCCTGAAAGATCTCCCAGCTCCCCCACTCGGGATTCCCCATGAGGTCAACCAGGCGTTCCCACTGGTCTTCTTCCGCAACGACCAGAAAGATCAGGCCATCCTGACACTCATAAATACCCCAGGGATACAACAGCCGCTTGCCCAGGCGCGAGGCGACCCGCTCGCTATACGTATAATGGACAAAGCTCTGTTCCATAAAGGAGGACACATAGGCTTGAGTGCTGAGATCAATATGTTCTCCACGCCCGGTTTCCAACGCCCGATAATAGGCGCCAAGCGTTGCGACCGTGGCGGCCAGCCCGCCCTGGAATCCCGTCTGCTGGCCATACGCCTTGAGGGGCGGCAGGTCCGGATAGTCTGACGCCCCAGGGCTCAACCAGGCCCAGCCGCCAGCATTGGCGACGGTGATGTCGTACGCCTTGTAGTCTTTATATGGCCCAGTCAGACCAAACGGCGTAATCGAACACATCACCAGGCGTGGGTTGAGTGCCCGAAAGGCCGGATAATCGATGCCCAACTCCGCCATACGTGGCGGGGCATAATCGTGGACCAGGATGTCGGCCCACTGCACAAGTTGAGAGAGGCGGTCTTGCTCCTGCGTCACATCAAGCGTGACGCTACGCTTATTGGTATTGAGGGCTAAAAAGAGTCCGCTCTGTTCCGGGTCTGCTTTACCACCAGGAAAAGGCCCGCGCCAACGGGACTGGTCGCCATCCGGTTCTTCGGCTTTGACGACATTCGCGCCAAGGTCAGCCATGAGTTTTGTGGCGTAGGCTGCCGGAGCAAGATGGCCGAGTTCCAGTACTTTGACACCTTCGAGACCCTGCATACCTTCCCTCCTTTGTCAGAGCGGGTCAGACAGCTCCGACGTCTTTCTCGATATCGATCAGCGCACACGTTTCTAACATTGATCGAACGAATTTCCTAATCTTCTTCTCAACTCTAGCCTGACTCGCGATTTGATCTCTTGCCGGAACCTGGGATAGTATTCCTGTCCACGGATTGAAAGAGTAAACATGTTCTGCACCGATTCCAAGCTGTTGTACACGTTTACTCTTTGAGGTCAATCCAGCGGGAGCGCACCGAAGCAGAGAGCTGGAGAGGTTATATGCGTGGGATACGTCGTCGTCTGGTCATAGGCCTCAGTCTGTTGGGCATCAGCCTGCTGTCCGGCATTGGGGGGGAGTCTGTACGGGCAGATGATCTGGCCGACATCCAACAGGCATTTGAGGCGGATATCCGATTGTTCAACGGGCAGGACCCCACGGCGTTCACGGCCACAGCCCATGAGCATGTCGTCTTATTTGGCCCCTTGTCTCCCTTTGCGGTCGAAGGCAAAGCGGCCATTCAGCAACTCGTGCAGGACTATTTTACGAACCACGATTACGTCAAATGGCGTTCGGTCAATGCGAAATTCCTGGTGATTGAAACGAGCGGGCTGGCCTGGGGGCATTACACCGTACGAGAGCAACCGCGGGTTGGGCCACGGCGAATACTGCACGGACGCTACACCTTCACCTATGCCAAGGAGGAGAACAAATGGCTGGTCGTTGCCTTGGACTTCTCACCGCTGTAATGAGGACAGACCGGAGCCGACAATACTTCGCCCCCTCTCCCCTAGAGGGAGAGGGCTGGGGTGAGGGGGATAAGACCAAGTGAAACACCACTCTCTGCTACGCATCTACCTGGTCTGTGCCTGGAGCCTCGTGCTGGGTGGACTGTCTCCGGCCCTCGGGCAATCGGAACGCGAGGCTCTCATTACCGCTTTCGGCACCGAGATTGAAGCTCTCAATACCGGAGACCTGAACGTGGCGGTTGCCGCTGTCCACGACCAGATCGTCCTATATGGGCTGTACTCGCCGTTTCCCATCGAGGGCAAGGAGGCTTTTCGACAGGCGGTTCAGGACTACTTTGATGAACAGGAGCACGCCATGCTCGAAATCGTCCATCCGCAATATCGCCTGACCGGAGCAACCGGGGTGGCGTGGGGTCACTACCAGCTCACGCGAAAACTCAAGGGCGAGCCGGTCAATATCACGCCCGGCCAGTATATGCTGACCTATGTGCAGATCGATGGCGCCTGGCTGGTGATGAGCATGCACTTTGCACCCTTACCGCAGTAAACACCGCTAGCTCAGCCCATAAAACTGCTTCGCACTCTCGGCTAACACCTTGTGTTTGTTCTCGTCCGAGAGCTTTTCCGCAATCATTTGAGGAGCCCCAGGAAAGAAGCCGTCCGGGTGCGGATAATCGGTCGCCCACAGAATCCTTTCCGCGCCAACATAGTCCACCAGATGGGCCAGACTGCCCTCAACCGGTTCATACGAAATCCAGCACTGGCGCTTGAAATATTCGCTCGGGAGCAGCGTGAGGGGTGAGTCCGTGAACACCCCGTGATCGTCGCAGTGGCGGTCCATGCGGTCCAGCCAGGGAGCAATCCAGCCACCGCCCGACTCCAGAAACGCAATGCGCAACTTCGGAAAACGCTCGCACACGCCGTCCCAGATAATGCTCAAACTCGCCAGCATCATTTCCACGGTATGCGAAACAATATGACGCGGGGCCAGCTCCTCAAAGCGGTCGGCCCCCGCCGCCGGCATTCCGCCCGTCCCCTCGTGAATGCCGATGGCAAAGTCGAGCTCCTGGGCTTCGGCCCAGAAGACATCGTAATCCCGATGCCCCAGCATACGATCATTGTACGGGTTCGGGCGCAGAAAGCCGCTCCGCATCCCCAGTTCATGCCGGGCGTAGCGCATTTCTTCGATCGCCAGCTCGATGGATTGCATGGGCAGCATGGCCACCCCGAACAGCCGGTCGGGATAGGGCTGACAGTAATCGGCCAGCCAGCGGTTATACGCCCGGCAGGTGGCCGCAGCGAGTTGGGGGTCTACGATCGCTCCAGAAAAAAGGCCCAGGGTGGGATACAGAAAAACGGCGTCGATACCGTCCAGCTCCATGTCCGGCATCCGTGCGTGCGGATCAAAACCGCCCTTCCGGCCTTCGGTGTATTTAATATCGGTCGAAGCCCGGCCGTCCCGCGCGCCAATGGCACCGGCAAAGCCCAGCCCTTTTTGACCGCCCAGGACGCGGCCTTCAATCCGCAGGCGCTCTTTGCCGTCCGTATCGACAATCAGTTCGGGCACGCGGTCCCGGTAGGCCGGATCAATATAGTCGGCCCAGAAATCGGGGGGCTCCAAGACATGGCCGTCCGAATCAATAACATTATAAATACGACTCATCTGCGTTCCCTCCCTGCTCAATAAAGAGTAAACGTGTCAACATTTACATATCTATTGGAGGACACGTTTACTCTTTTCACAACGCGTTGCCTTGCGTCCTACCACCTTCTCCAGAGGGGGACAAGCTTTGCCCGCCTGTGCCGGTATGCCCGTACGGCTTGAAACCTAGCGGGGCAAGACATATGCTCCCGGTAACACATCCTATCTCTAAAGGAGGAACGACGCATGAGACCACCAGAAGTTCAATCCAGCATGATGCAGTATCCCGGCCAGGGTGATACGCCGGTCAACGCCTACCTGAGCCAGCCCACCACCGACGGTCCGCATCCCGGTGTGATCGTCATCATGGAAGCCTTTGGCCTAAACGATCATATCAAAGACGTGGCCGACCGGTTTGCCCGCGAGGGTTATATTGCACTGGCGCCGGATATGTACACGCGCGAGGGCGATCCCGACCCCACCGATATCAACGATGTGATCAAAGTCATGTTCTCCGTCCCGGACTCTCAGGCCATGACCGACTTGGACGCTGCGGCCCGGTTTATCAAGGGCCGGGATGACTCCAACGGGAAAGTGGGCGCCATCGGCTTTTGTTCCGGTGGGCGCTACACCCTGATGTTTGGCTGTACGAGTCAAAACCTGGATGCCGCGGTAGATTCGGCCGGCGGTTTTATCATTCAGGACGATTTTCCGCCGACCCGTCCGACCTCTCCGATTGATCTGGTCAAGGACCTGTCCTGCCCTTTGCTTGGCTTATTCGGAGAAGAGGACCCCAACCCCTCACCGGAACACGCCGATCGCCTCAAAGAGGAGCTCGACAAGCACGGCAAAACATATGAAATGCGCATGTATCCCAACGCCGGCCATGCCTTTTTCGCCGATTATCGGGATAGTTATCGCCCGGTGGCGGCCCAGGATATGTGGCATCGCGTGCTGCTGTTCTACGACAAGCATCTCAGCAACTAGCCTCATCTCCCTCTCCCCTCGTGGGAGAGGGCCGGGGTGAGGGGGCCTCTGTCTCCTCTACCCTGCTCACGAATAATCACAAAAGGAGACAAGCTATGGCAGTAGAGAAATTCCCCGTCGAGGCGAGCCATATCCTCATGTTTGCTCGTTCCGTGGGCGACTATAACGAGATTTATGCTGACGAAGAGTATGCCCAGACCACCGAGCCTGGGTCCATTATTGCTCCACCGACCTTTGTTCAGGCGAGTGCCCAGTTTGATCCCGACTATTTCTTACGGCCCAAACCGGGCACGCCGTGGTTCGGCTCGGGCAAGGAGCCCACGAGCATAAAAAAAGAAGGTAGCGGCGGGGGTGGAGGCGGCGGGGGCGGCCTGCACGCCGAACAGCACTATGTCTACCACCGGCACCCCAAACCGGGCGATGTCCTGACCGTCACGGTAAAACCGGGCAAGAAGTGGGAGAAGCAGGGCAAGCGTTCAGGCAAGCTGCTCTTTTCCGAGACCGTGACCGAGTATCGCGACCAGACCGGCGAACTCGTCGTCACCGCCCGGAGCGTTGGTGTCCAAACCGAGCGGCCCGTCGATCAGTAGGAGGGAAAACATGGCATTATCAGCGAGCAACCTCAAAGTTGGAGATACCCACGAAGAACAGGTGGTCGAAGACCTCAAACGCACCCAACTCGTCCAATACGCCGGAGCATCGGGCGACTATAATCCGGTTCACACGGATGAAGTTTTTGTCACCAAAGTGGCCGGCTATCCGACCGTCTTTGCCCACGGCATGCTGTCCATGGGCATGACCGGCAAGATGTTGACCAATTACGTTGGCGACGGCCGCCTCACCCAATACGGCGTGCGTTTTACCCGCCAAGTCTGGCCCGGTGACTCCTTGACCGCCAAAGCCACGGTGAAAGCCATCCGTCAAGAAGAAGGCGGTCACATCGTTGACCTGGACGTCTCGACCGTTAATCAAGACGGGGTCGAGGTCGTCAGCGGCTACGCCTCGGCGCGGGTCGATCCGTAGGTTTCTTCAATAAGACCTTCTATCTGCCCTCTCCCGATGAGCCTGTTGGGAGAGGGCGCCGGATTGTTATTCTACTTTTCCCTTACAGACCGCGCTACAAAGAAAACATGGAACATGAAGTTCTCGGTCGTTTTCTGAGACCGTTCGCTGAATGCCTGACACCAGAAGTCGCTTAGCGAATCGTAGACCTTGAACTCGACCCGCACTCTTAATCGAGGCTTAACGAGCTTGCTGCTAAAGCCAATGAGGGACATTTGACCGACGACGAACGGCAGGAGTATGAGGAGTTTGTCGGAGGCATTGACCTCATGGGCATTCTCAAGGCCCGAGCACGGACTGTCTTGGTGAAGTCTGCCTCATAATGAATAGATGCCGCTTCTACCTGGGCCGAAGATGTCTCACGCAGTCGAGGCTACTGAGCGTGGTCTCCTTGCAATTTTCGGAAAGGCTCTTAATAACGGCTTGTCAAAGGTCGCTAGGGGACACCCTTCTCGCTCGGCAAGTTCAACAAAAAGCGCATCGTAGGCTGCTACATTTGCCGAACAGGCGCGGATGAGAGCGCCGTGCCATAAACCCTGTACTGGTACGGTGCGTATACCAAGCGTTACTGCCAAATCGAGCTTATGGAGTGCTTCTGGAGGAGAGAGAATTTTCGTGCGCACAGCCATCCACAGAACATTGGTGAGTTCTGCTTCCCAAGAGGCCGGCGCCAAAGGCTCATCAATCGTCTTCCAGAACGTCACACACTCTTGACGGAAAGGCCGAGTCCCGAGGAGAAAGTAGGCAATAACATTCGTGTCTACAACGACTTTCACCGCCGTCCTTCTTGGATCCAGGAATCAATTTCCTGAGCAGAAGGGAGCCGACTCTGGGAATCCCACGAACGTTTGATCTGCTCGATTGCCGAAATCCTGTCTCCAACGTAGCGCTCAATCATCTCGCGGACTTCTTGCTCCATAGAACGATGATTGCGTTGTGCGAGAAGTTTTATAGATTGAATGACTTCCGGCGATAGGTTACGAATCGTTAAGGCTGCCATGACTGCAATATGCTAGCATTCAAGTCGGCAGCAGGCAATACGGAGGAACAACATGGATAGGAGCGACGAAGCCGTTCGGCAAGCACGTATTGATCTCACTGCCATACTGCGCTGGGCAGACCGGCTCGGCCTGAGTGAGGGCATCTGTAATCACTTCAGCCTGGTCGTTCCAGGCACGACGGACCGGTTTCTGCTCAACCCTCAGGGCCTGCATTGGTCGGAGATGCAGACAAGCGATTTGCTCGTCGTCGACCCGGACGGAAATGTGATCGAAGGCAAGTGGCAGGTTGAGCCCACGGCCTTCTTCATTCACTCCCAGATTCACCGCGGTAACCCGTCTGCCCGGTGCGTGCTTCATACCCATATGCCGTATGCGACCGCTCTGTGCGCAATCGATGGCGGGCGTCTCGAATGGATCAGTCAAAATGCGCTGCGCTTCTATGAGCGGGTTGCGTACGAAGAGGAATACAACGGTCTGGCCCTGGACGAGGCGGAAGGACAGCGGCTCAGGGAGAAGCTGGCCGAGGGGAAGGTCGTCTTTCTCGCCAACCACGGTGTGATCGTGACCGGGCCAGACGTGGCAACCGCATTCGATGACCTATACTACCTGGAGCGGGCGTGTATGGTTCAGGTGCTGGCCCACTCGACCGGCCTGCCACTCAAACGTATCCCTGACCAGGTGTGTCGTCACACCAGTGAGCAGTATGAAACGGCACGTCAACAAGCCGTCCTCCATCTGGAAGCGATCAAACGGATGCTGAAACGTGAGGCTCCCGAATTCCTGGAGTAAGTTCAATACAGAAAGGTCTAAGGAGAGCCGGGCCGTGACGTGGCCCGAGAGAAAGGTGGGTCCTCCCGGACCCACCCTGCGGTGTCTTTAGACGTCCAGACGATAGCCAGCGCCGTCTCGGACCAGCTTGCCGGCGGTCGGCCCAGCAAAGTGGGTGCCGATGATCAGCGTCGGCGTATCCGCGAACTGCTCAAAGGTCCGCCAGCGGGTGGCCAGCGCCATAGTGTTATCCACGTCGAAGGGGGTACAGATATTCGGGTCGTGGAACTGAATCGGATGGTGAATGAAGTCCCCGGTAATCATGGCCGCCTCGCCATTGGACTCAACCACGACCGAGCAGTGGCCGGGAGTATG
>JAJDZM010000108.1 GCA_022824615.1 Candidatus Binatia bacterium
GGGTTTTGACCCCGGAGGAGAGCGCCTCCTGGGTTGCTTCCATGGTTCCCGTGTCTTCGAGCCAGGCGTTTCGCAACACGGTGTTGTTGAACTCCTGGGCAAACCGTTCGCCCGGCGTTGTGGCCGGCGGCCAGTAAGCGCGGCCCTCCCACAGCGTCCGGTCCACGTCGAGCGGCCAGAACTGATGCGTGAACCACATGCCCGGCAGAACGTGCAGAATCAGGTTGGGAAAGATCACGTCCAGATCAAATCCGAATTCCGCACTCCGGGTGGGGTTCACCTCGAGCGGGAGCTGGTCTTGGGCCGCGGACCGTTTGGTCACCGTCTCGCCGAATCGATAGGCCACCGCTGCGGCCGGGCTCGGCTTGTGCTTGGAGTTGCCGTACACAATGCAGGAGCGGTGCGGGCCGTAGAAGCGCACCTCGGGCAGATGACACATGGGGTTGTTCTTGCCCGTAAACGTGTCCGGGTAGGACTGACCGTGGATCACATTCACATGATAACCCTCGGAGAAGGCGTCCAGGGCGACTTTCCAGTTACATCGAATCTCCGTCTGATAGGCGTAGCGCGCAGTCAGATCGGCATACGGAAAGCTGCTCATGCGCTGGCCCAACTCGCCCAGATAGTCCGCCAGCGACTGCGCCGGCGGCGGGTCCATATGGACGAACAGAAACCCCTGCCAGAGTTCGGTCGCCACCGGCACCAGGCCGTTGGCAGCTTTGTCGAGATTGTGAAAAAACGCTTCATCCGGCACGCCGACCAACTGGCCTTCAGTATCATACACCCAGCCGTGGAATTTGCACGAAAAGTTCCGACAGCTTCCCCGCTCTTCCCAGGCCAGCTTATTGCCGCGGTGCGAGCAGATATTATGAAAGCCACGGATGGCGCCGTCTTGTCCGCGGACAAAAATCACCGAAGTCCGGCAGGCTTTGAGATTGCGCACCATATAATCACCGGGATGGGGGATTTCTTCCTCACGACCCACGTACAGCCAGACCTTGCGGAACACCCGTTCGCGCTCCAGCTCAAAATAGGCGGGCGAGATACAGGGCTCGGTTGGCACGGGCTCGGTTCCCAACTCGGGATACTCTTCCGACCAACGCTTGTTGACATCAAAGATAGCGGTTGTCATATCCCTCCCCTGTGCGTTCAGCGGCTATGCGGAAGCCGAACCGAGCTCTCCGTGCACCTCAGCCTGCATCATGGGCATGACTCTTTTGGCGAATAAATCCTGCGTTCTCAGCGCCCGGTCTTTGTCAATGCCGCCATAATGGCTGATCACGATCATTTCGTCGAACCGAAACTCTTTCCACAGCGCGAGCAATTGTTTGCCCACGGTGTCCGGCGACCCGACGAACACGATGCCGGCGTCAATGAGTTCCTGATACGAGAGATTGCGTAGGTTCGGGAAATCATCCGCGGCGTAAAACGCATAGCCGGCGTCGGTCAGACGCTGTTTTTCTGCCGGGGTGTTTCTGGGTAGCGAGTCCATAGGCGATACGTTGAAATCAATAAAATTACGGACTGGCTGCTCGGCTTCGCGCAGAGCCGTTTGGTCGTCCTCGGCAATATAGATAGCCTTGACCCAGCCAAGGTAAGAGGGTTTTCCCGCCTTCCGGCAGGCCTGGCGGTACAGCGCGGCCGGTTCCCGAAACACCGAGGTTGGAGCCGGCCCCCCAATGCATACGCCCCACTCTCTTTGGGCCGCCATGCTGAACCACTTGGCGCTGGTGCCGACCTGGAAAATTTGGGGGTGCGGTTTCTGGTAGGGTTTGGGCACCACCGACAGGTCTTTGACCTGGTAATACTTGCCGTCGTACGAGAACCTCTCTTCGGTCCAGGCTTTGATCAGAATATCGAGCGCCTCAACATAACGCTCCTGGTTCTCTTCCAGCACGATGTTGGCCGGTTCATTCAGCCAGGCGTGTCCCCGCCCTACTCCGCACTCGATCCGACCCTTGGTCAGAATATCCGCCTCCGCGATTTCGCCGGCCAGAATCATGGGATTATGCAGCGGCAGCGTATGGCACAGCGTGCGGAAGCGAATCTGGGTGGTCCGCTCGGCCAGGGTGCAGTACAGGGCTAACGGATTGGGATTAATAGCAAACTGTTCAAAGAACGGGTGTTCGAGAGTGGTGAAAACGGAAAAGCCGTTCTGGTCGGCATGAATACCGAGGGCGATCACATCTTCGATCAACTGGGCGTGGTCTCTACCGGGGGGGCACTGAAACTCGACATAGGTCCCGAAGCGCAGGGGTTGTGACATGCGGCTATCCTTCTTTTGACAACTGTCTGTATTGTCACATATAGGCTGATTCTGACAAGGCCGGACGCTCTCTATTACACCCTCTTCCCTTGAGGGCTGAGGACCCGACAGTTTTGTAGGGGCAACCCCCTGTGGTTGCCCGGCGGGGGCGAGGGGGGCAAGACACATACGGACTCCTCGACATTGACACCTCCATTAGTCTTGGCTAGACGCACAATCCAAAGAGAGGAATAAGATATGCCACCCGCAGCATATACTCAGGTCTTCTGGGCAAAATCTGATCGCGAAAACCCACAGCGTATCCACCTGCTGGAGCACCATATGGCCGATGTGGGAGCCTGCTTTGAGGCCCTGCTGACCCAGCCAACTATCCGACAGCGCCTGGCACAGGCTGGTAATCTGGACGACGTTGACTCGGTGATTGTAGCACGGCTGGCAGTCCTGGCTTCCTTACATGACATCGGCAAAGTCAACATCGGTTTTCAGACACGGATATGGCAGGAATCCGACTTTCCCACAGATACGCGCCCTCCACGTGGACCCCGCGGCCATATCGCCGACCTGATACCGGTGCTGAACTGCGACGACACCGAAACCGCTGACTGGTTCTTCAACGTCCTGGGCTGGTGGTGGGACGCTACCGCGTCTTGGGACAACCGCGGCGGAGAGACGGTCTGCGCCTTGTTCGTGGCCGCACTGTCTCACCACGGACGGCCAGTGAATTTGGGGGAATCTCGGTCGAAAAATCCCGTCATTTGGCGCTCCTTCGGTGCACTGCATCCCCAACGCGGCGTCGAGCGCATCGGGCGGCTAGTGCGGGACTGGTTTCCTGCGGCCTGGACATCCGGTGGACCGCCGCTCCCGTCGGCACCAGCTTTTCAGCATATATTCCTGGGCTTGTGCATGCTGGCAGACTGGATTGGTTCTGATGAAATCCACTTCCCGTTCTGCCCTGAGCCCCGTGATGACTATATGCAGACCGCCCGGGAGAAGGCCCAGCGCGCGGTCTCGGAAATCGGGTTGAACATCGAAAGCCAGCGAAGCGCTTTTCACGCCCTACCTGCTCTGCCTAATTTCGACACTCTCTTCGACATCCCCAACGCCGCACCCAACTCCATTCAGCAGGCGACAAAGGCGGTTCCTCTGGACGAGCGCCTGGTCATCATCGAGTCTGAAACCGGCTCAGGGAAAACCGAGGCCGCGCTGTGGCGCTTTGCCCATCTATATCAAACCCGACGGGTAGACGGATTGTATTTTGCCCTGCCTACCCGTGCGGCAGCCAGCCAGATGCACGGACGCATTACACGCTTTATTGCCAGACTGTTCCCCGAGGAGGTCGGCCCGGAGCCCGTGCTGGCCGTCCCAGGCTATGTTCGCGCCGGAGCCGCTACAGGCGGGCATCTGGCGAATTACAAAGTCTGGTGGGACGATCATCCCGATGTCCTCACCGAAAAACGCCGTTGGGCAGCCGAGAGCACCAAGCGCTATCTGGCGGCCCAGATCGCCGTCGGTACGGTTGACCAAGCCATGCTGGCCGCCCTCCAGGTCAAGCACGCTCATATGCGCGCCGCCTGCCTGTCGCGCAGTCTGCTGGTGGTGGACGAGGTTCACGCCTCCGACCCCTATATGCGTGTCATTCTCGAAGCCTTACTGCGTGTCCATATCGGAGCCGGCGGCTACGTACTCCTGATGTCTGCCACCCTCGGTTCCGCAGCACGCTCCCGCTGGCTGGCTGCAACATCTGCCTCTGCCGTCAATACTCCACCGTCGCTACACGACGCCATTGGAACCCCCTATCCCGCGGTCACGACTCGCACCGGCGAAACGACCATTACCGTGAGTGGAAACGGGAGGGAAAAGACGGTTCGCATTGAAGCTATCCCGGACATGGGAGATTTCACCCAGGTGGCTCAACACGCCCTGCACGCGGCCCGCGCCGGAGCCAAGGTTCTGGTGGTACGTAATACCGTGCAATACGCAATTGACACCCAGCAGGCAGTGGAAGCCATGATTGCCCAAGACGAAAGCGACCTGCTCTACGCCTGCCGTGGCATTCTCGCCCTCCACCACGGCAGGTTCGCCCGTGAAGACCGGCTCGCACTGGACAAAGCAGTCGAGAAACAGATCGGTAAAGACCGGTCCCCCGGCGGCCGCATTATTGTCGGGACGCAGACCTTGGAGCAATCGCTGGACGTAGACGCGGACCTGTTGATCACCGACTTGTGCCCGATGGACGTACTGCTCCAGCGTATCGGTCGGCTGCACCGCCACCAACGGGAGAACCGGCCCGCAGGCTACGTAACACCCAGGTGTATTGTGCTGATACCGAAGAAGGATGACCTCTCGCCCTTATTATCCAAAGGTCCCGATCGGAACGGCTTGGGACCGCACGGGTTCGTCTACGAGGACCTGCGGGTGCTTGAGGCGACGCGACGGCTGATTCTCCACTACCCGGAATGGCGCATCCCGGCAATGAATCGGGAGCTGGTGGAGCGAACGACCCACCCCGACGCCCTGAAAGCCATAACCGATGAACTGGGCGATACCTGGCAAATCCACGCAACACAAATGACAGGGGAGACGTTGGCCAAAAACCTGACAGCGAAGAACGCCCTCATTCGTTACGACAAATCCTTTTTTGGCGAGGACAACCGTGAGGTTATATTCGGGAGTGACGAAGAACGCATACGCACCCGGTTGGGTGACGAGGGCATGGAAGTAGAGTTGGACCCGCCAGCGCCCAGCCCGTTCGGAGCAGAGGACATTACACGGCTGACCATCCCCCACCATCTGGCCCCCCGTCTATCCGGCGAGGCGACCGACAACAAGCCGGTCGTTCCCGACCTGGAGGACGGCGGTTTTACATTCCGTATGGGCGAGCCCCGTTTCCGGTACGACCGGCTGGGGCTGCGGCGACTGCGAGAGCTTTTATAGAAAAAGGGAGTTCCCGAAAGGAACTCCCCCAATGGCCAAACCATCCACCTTCGCATTTGCGAATTGGCTGCACGCTATATCTGGAAATAGACAGTGTCAACTTTGGAGCCCCGGAGCCCCTGATAACAGCAGTCAAAACAGGGTGAGAACGACCTCTTGTCCGTCCTCATAAAATGCGAGCACAGCATTGTGATGTTTGCGAAGAAGCGTCGCAATCTCCCCGGTTGAACAGTTCCCGCGCCGAATCCAAATAATTTTGGGCGGATGCCCGTAGGTAAAGCCGAGGTGCCGAAAATCAGCGTCTTTCGAGACAATCACCAACCCGTGTTCTTTGGCGTAGACCCATACGGTGACATCAACGGCAGACGCAAGGCCCACATCCCTGACGGGGAGCGATTGAGGATAAAGGTCCCGTAATGCTTCTCTGAGACGCCAGGACAAATTCTGATCGAACAACAGTCTCATTCTGGCGGAATGGAGACCAGGCGCCGCTCCCGCTCAGCGGCAAAGGCAAGACACGCCCGGATATCCTCGCGGGTCAGGTCGGGAAAATCGGCCAGAATTTCAGGCTCGGTCATCCCGGACGCCAGATACTCCAGAACGTCATAGACCGTAATGCGCAGACCACGAATGCAGGGTTTCCCACCGCGTTTGCCCGGCTCGACCGTGATAATTTTGGCATAGTCTGTTTGCATGGTTCTTTCCGGTTCGTCTGTAGGATTTTTCTTGTCACAGTTCGCGGGAGCGACTTGTGAACCGCTCCCGCACAACGCTCACGCCACCCCCAGTCTACGTTACCTGCGACTATCCCCGCGTGGGCGGGGGAACATTGGTGCAACGATCAAACATCGTACCGTAAGATGGACTATCTCCACGTTTGCGGAGGACCCCTTGACATCAGTCTAATGAGTGAACATAGTGGTCTAAATCTTAGGGTACTATGTTGTTGTATTCTAGATAAAGAAAGGAAAAAGTCAAATGGCCCCTCCCTTCAATATGTCTCTGGTCAGGATCGTAATACCAAATACAGCCACTGTACAGGCCGCATTTGCCGAATCACCGTGTTCATTAACAGTTCGGACACCATCCACAGAAGTGGAAGTCCAGATTTCCGAACACTATCATTATACACCACGCCGCAATCGGGTCAGGAACCCGAAAGGCGATTGGCTTCGTATCGAATGCCTTAAATGACTCTTTATCCTCGCTCTGCCGATACAACCTTGGCCCTCGGCGGGGTTTCAACCGGAATAGCTCGGAGGAAACATGCTCAACATTCTCACTGACCCTGTGATTCGGCTTAACGTGGCCGGAAGTATATATCCCGCCTCCCTGCCCGAAACCTACGCCACGCTGATGAATGACAAAGTAGATGCCTTTCCGGCGCTCCGGCCCCACCAGCGCCACGCCTGGCACGCCTTTCTGGTGCAGTTGGGCGCAATGTCGATGTCCCAAGCCGGCGTCAGCGATCCGCCGAAGAATGCGGAGGAGTGGGCGGACCGAATTCGTGGACTCACCACCGATTATCCCGGCGACGAGCCCTGGCAGCTTGTAGTTGACGACATCACTAAACCCGCCTTCATGCAGCCTCCGGCCTCCTCCGCAGAGCGCGAGAAGGACTACAAGAGCACCATCACCACACCCGACGAACTGGACATGCTTGTCACTTCCAAGAATCACGACCTGAAAACCGCTGTGGCGACACAAGCCGCTCCTGACGAATGGCTGTTCGCACTGGTTACGTTGCAGACAATGGAGGGGTTCAGCGGCGCGGGAAACTACGGTATCTCCCGGATGAACGGCGGGCTGGGCAGCCGACCGTCCTTCACCCTGACGCCTTCTGAACGATGGGGCGGACACATACGGCGAGACATCATCGCCTTATTGGAACATCGTCCGACTCTGTTAGCGAAGTTTCCAATGATCGAGGGCGGAGACCGCTTGCTGTGGACCCTGGCATGGAACGGAACATCTACGGAAACGCTGCCGCTGAACTGCCTTGACCCGTTCTATATCGAGGTCTGTCGTCGGATACGACTACGCTCCGATGCGAACCGCGTCTTGCATGGGGTCAGGACGAGTACCAAAGCCGCTCGCATTGCGGGTAAAGAACTCAAAGGACGGACCGGCGACCCGTGGGTTCCCGTCAACACAAAAAGAGAGGGTCTACCTCTGACACTGGCCACCGGCGGCTTTACCTACAAACGAGTCATCGACTATCTCACCTCAGAAGACTGGCAGTGGCCAGCCCTATTACGTCCGCTACCAGCGGAACAACGCTCTACAAAACCTATGTATCTCGTGGCCCGCGGCATGGTCCGCGGTCAGGGCAAAACTGAAGGCTATCACGAACGCATCATCCCCCTGCGCCCCAAAACGGTCGGCAGCGCCATGACCCGACGGACGGTGGCGGTGGACGACCTAGGGAAAATTGCACGAGAGCGCATCGAGCAGGTCAGCACCATCCAGCGTATTCTCAGCCACGCCATCCAGGTGTTCGCCGCCCGAGGCGACAGCGAAAAGACGAGTGCTGAGCATCGCACCCTAGCCCGTCCCTGGCTGAACACGCTGGACGGCATCGTTGACGCTCGTTTTTTTGACGATTTGCAAACTGAGTTTGAGTCTGATGAAGACGAACGGCAAACAGCCCGCAACGCATGGCTGATAAACGGCAAGGACGGCGTTATTGACCACGCGCGCCAGACTTTGCACGCCGCCGAGGATTCCCTACCCTGCCCTGCTATTCACCGTTACCGCGCCCGTGTCAACGCCGAAGGGTTATTTGAGGGTCGGATACGCGGCGCGAAGGGGCTACCGTTTCTATTCGATGAAGGACAGAAGGAGAGTTAAGGATGCCAGAGCAACAACCAGCCAACAAAGCTCAAGATTCCACCGTTCAAGTAGGCAGGCAGAATCACGACACGGATACGGAATGGTTCTTTAACAGAGAGGTACATGAGGAAGCCATGCACCATGGATGGAGACCGTTCCATGTTGATCGTTTTCGCGTTGTGCGCGGCAGGGGATTTCCTGACCTCGTTATGTTTCGGCAGCACCCGGAGTCAGGTGAGTTTGAAATGCTGGTAGCAGAGTTAAAGCGCGAGGCCGACAGCCCATTCGGAGAAGGGCAGGAAGACTGGCTGGAAGCGTTCAAACAGATGGGTATCACTACAAAGGTTTGGCGTGGAGATAGCCCAGACGATCGACGAGAACTGTACGACATCATCGAAAATGGTACTGCCGGACACCCAAGCGTGACCAAACTTTTGCCGGAACTGCCCAGCAGTCCGATACCTGCCAACTTTGGTGTTGTGATGGCGAACACCATCGAGTCGATTGAATCCAAAGAGATGACAACAGGAGAAAAAGCCAGTCTCCGGCGCATGGACCCAAGCAATCCCCACAGTGCTGTATTCTGGAAACTCATAAGCCAGCGCGGGATGCCCAGAAACCTTGATATTAAAAAATGGGGACTGATCACCCACGGCATAGCCCTGATGTCTCATGCCGCCGGATTGGCGCATAACCCCAGAAAACAGGTTGGACGAGTACTCTATGAAGGCAATCAAGACCAACCGGGAACAGCCTTTTACAGCGAAGATCGACTAGCGACGTTACTTGCAGCCAGAGGACCAACGCTCCACCGCTTGTTGGCACGCCTGTTTCGGATGCTGGCAAGCAAAGCCTGCGCCTTTAACTGGCGGGAAATGGCTTGGTTTATCCTCAACGATGGATGCAACGAAGAGCGGGCTGATGAGGCCCGAATAAAAATCGCCCGAGAGTATTACCGGGCGGAGCAGCGCCGTTCTTCAGTGACCGATGAGTAAAGACAGACTTATCCCCAGAAACAACAAAAACAAAGGAGTTTTTCACTATGACCACACCACGTTTTCTGCAAATCCATACCCTTCATTCCTACCCCGCCGCGTTGCTGAACCGCGACGACAGCGGCTTGGCCAAGCGTATGCCCTTTGGTGACGCGGTACGTACCCGCATTTCATCGCAATGCCTCAAGCGGCACTGGCGCATGGCCGAGGACGAGTTTGCGTTGACTGCTATTAGACCTGACGCGGTACGATCTCGAAATGTTGTTGAGCGAGAAATCATGAAGCCACTACGCGAGGCGGGAGAGATTTCTGGCGATGTGCTTGAAGCAGTTGAAAAAGCTTTCAACGTAGGGGTGTACGGCAAGACAGGTGATACGGAGAGTGGTCGCCAACCTTTGCTGTTAGGGCTGCCCGAAGTGGAATATCTGCGTGAAAAAGCCAAGATTATCTGTGAGAAACACTCCGAAGACGAGCTTGCCGCGCAGAAAGTGGCTACTGGCTTGTTGGTGACCAATGAACAAATTACAACCGCCACTGGAAAGGCCAAGACCGAACTGAAAGATGCGAGAAATGCTGCTACTGAGCTGTTCGGCGATGAAATCCCGAATTTCGAGGCTTTCCGTAAAATCACGAGTCTACCCGGCGGTCTTGTCGGGGCGCTATTCGGACGCATGGTGACATCCGACCCCGCTGCCAACATTGACGCGGCTATTCATGTCGCCCACGCCTTTACCGTGCATCAGGAAGAAAGCGAAAGCGACTACTTTTCCGTAGTTGACGACTTGCAGCGGGATGACGAAGACGCTGGTGCGGCTCACATCGGCGACATGGAACTGACCGCGGGGCTGTTCTATGGCTATGTCGTGGTGGACGTGCCGGGGCTGGTGTCCAACCTGACCGGCTGCGATGCAGGCGATTGGGAAAATGCGGATAAAGACCTCGCCGGCAAGGTGATTGACCACCTCGTACACCTGATTGCCACGGTGTCGCCCGGCGCGAAGCTTGGTTCCACCGCGCCCTATTCCTGTGCCGACCTGATGCTCATTGAGGCCGGGATACGCCAACCGCGCAGCCTGGCCAATGCGTTTCGCAGCCCAGCCAAAGCGCAGGTCACCGATGCCACGACTGTCCTGTCCCAATACCTGGGCAAACTGGACGCCGCCTATGGCGCAAAGGAAACTCGACGGGTGATGGCAGTTGAGGATTGCCACATTCCCAGTGCCGAACGCCTGTGTCTGGACGACTTGGCGACCTGGGCATCGCGGGCCGTGCTGAACGGCGGGGCGGTGTAGCGATGCGTCATCTGATTGTATTTCTCGAATCTCCTCTCATGGCCTTTGGCGGGGAAACCATCGACAACTACGGCGTCATTCGCTGGTTTCCGTCTGCTTCCATGCTGACCGGGCTGTTGGCCAATGCCCTGGGCTGGCGACGGATCGAGCGGGAGCGACACCAGCGCCTGCAAGACCGCCTGGTGTTCGCTGCACGTATTGACCGCAAACCGGCAGCCGATGCGAGACTCACCGATTTTCAGACGGCACAGTTGAGTAAAAAAGACCAGGGCTGGACTACGCGGGGAGTCCCCGAGGGTCGCGACGGTGGAGAAAAGACATATGACGCGCCTCATCTGCGCTACCGAGACTATTTTGCCGATATGCGGGTGAGCGTTGTGCTGCGTCTGGAGCCAGAAGACGAGACCCCGACGCTAGACGATTTGGCCGCAGCCTTACAGGAACCGGCCCGACCGCTGTTCATCGGACGCAAGCCCTGCCTGCCTTCGGCCCCGTTGTTCCGCGATTTTAGTCAGGGCGACACGGCCCTGGCGGCACTGCTGGCCACGCCTCTGGCTGCTGACGTATCACATATGGACACCATACGGGCGCTCTGGCCGGACGGTGAAGGCAAGGCGGAGGTTACGCCTAGTCGTAGCTATATGCTCACTGACCAACGCAATTGGATTTCCGGTCTGCACGGCGGCGGGCGACTGGTGTGCGAGGGCGCTATCGAGTATGGCCGATTTTCCACGGCAAAGGACGAGTAAAATGACGGATGTTGCCACATCAACGGATTCGCTCACGGCTCCGCTTCAACTAATCCGCGCCAACGTCAGGGTACGGGACTTTCATCGCTGGATGGGTGACAGATTCCTCCAGGATGCTGACCACGCCATGCACTGTCTGCTCACCGAATGCTTCGGCGATCTGGCACCCAAACCCTTTCGCTTGATCGTGCCGCGCGGCGCAACGTGTGGCGTATTGTACGGCTACGGGCACGCCGAGGCCGATGCTCTGCGTGAAGCGGCTAACATATGCGCCTGTCCCTTGCAGGCAAAAATTCTCCCTGGTCATACACTCAACAGCAAACCAATGCCGACCGAATGGCGAACAGAAAAACAACTCGGCTTTGAGACTCGGATTCGCCCTATCGTGCGCCGCAGCCGCAACGCGGAGAGCTGCCCCGGCAGGGAATGGGACGCCTTTCAACTCAAGGCAATGCAGTATCCGAAGAACGAGATGCCGTGGAGTCGCGAAGAAGTGTACCGCGAGTGGTTGTCCGACCAGTTTGTCCGCAGAGGCGGCGCGCGGTTGGAGTCTGCCGAATTACGCTCATTCCAGCGTACCCGCGCCGTACGCAAGCTCCGCGCTCGCCACAGCGAAGGGCCGGACGCGATCATGCGGGGCGTCCTGACCATCACCGATGCTGATGCCTTCACCACCTTGCTGACTCAAGGTATAGGACGACACCGCGCCTACGGCTACGGGATGCTGCTCCTACGGCCGGCCTGAGGCGGGCTGACCGAACGAAAGGGACACTGTGCTGAAGGGAAGATTAGGGCTTGAGGCCGCGCGGATTCCGCACGCCGACCGTCACGGTCTGCTGTGGTTGGCGCGTGGGAACCTCACCGTGGAGGATGGCACGCTGCATTTTCGGACGGCAGGGTCGCCGGATATGGCTGCCGGCGATTATGCCATTCCGTTTCAGAATATCTCGTTCATCCTGCTGGGACCGGGCTCAACCGTGAGCCACGACGTATTCCGTCTTCTCGCCCGCCACGGGACCGGCCTTGTGGCGGTTGGGGAAGACGGGGTGCGGATGTATAGTGCCCAACCTTTTGGGCCGAACGATTCGCGAAGAGCGCGCCGTCAGGCAAAACTCTGGAATGATATGCGCTCCCGGCTTCGCCTCGCCCGCCGCATGTACGCTTGGCGTTTGGGTGAGGTGCTGCCCGAACAGGACATATCCATCCTGCGAGGTATCGAAGGGGCGCGGATGAAAACGGCCTACGGACTGCTGGCCCAGAAGTATCGCATTGATTGGCATGGACGCCGCTACGACCGGCAAAACCCGGACATCACCGATGCCCCAAACCAGGCCATTAACCATGCCGCCACGGCAATCGAGGCCGCAGCTATCGTTGCCGTGGCTGCAACAGGAACCCTGCCTCCCCTGGGATTCATTCACGAGGATGCGTCTATCGCCTTTTGTCTGGACATTGCCGACCTCTACCGAACCGAAGTGACCATTCCGGTCGCCTTTGAAGCAGTGAACCAACATCACAAAAATGGACAGATACCGCTCGAACGGCATGTCCGGCGGTTGGCGGGACGCCGTTTCAGAGAGATGAAGATCATCTCGAAAATGATAGACCGGATCATAAAATTGCTGGACGACGATGACAGTAGTCGTGACACGTGACGTTGCCCCGCGTACCCGTGGGTTTCTGGCCTCCTGCATGATTGAGATTGCGCCTGGGGTGTACACGGCCCCGAGGCTGTCTCGTAGCGTCAGAGAACGGATATGGACGGTGATAGAGGAATGGTTCCTGGAGTTGGGAGGCCAATCCATTGTCATGACGTGGCAGGACCCACGTGAGCCGGGGGGACAAGGCGTCCGAGTCCTGGGATCGCCACCGGTCGAGTTGGTGGACCAAGAGGGCCTCATCTTGTCACGGCGCACCCGCCAAACCCAGGACAAATAGCTCTTTGACAATTGAACGGCGTCCCTCTACACGCCGGGGAATAGACTCATGGCGGCAAAAAGTCTAATAAACTCAGTAGAGGTTCCCCCGTACACGCGGGGATAGACCGACCTTCCAGGATTTGGCCGCCCGCTCCTTGAGGGTTCCCCCGTACACGCGGGGATAGACCTGCCTGAGATTTTTCAATCCGTTCGTCAAGAACGGTTCCCCCGTACACGCGGGGATAGACCTCCTTGAGGGAATTGGCTCTCTCTTTGGGGGCGGGTTCCCCCGTACACGCGGGGATAG
>JAJDZM010000018.1 GCA_022824615.1 Candidatus Binatia bacterium
CCCAGCCCTCTCCCTCCAGGGGAGAGGGAGCAGATATTCCCTCCCCCTTGAGGGGAGGGCCAGGGGGGGTGTTCAGCGGACAGAGGACGACGTGAAAGTGAGACTCGACCGCTTAGTCCGGTAAATTTTCAATAGTCAGAGGTTCAACGGCTTCAGCCAAGGGAAATCCAAAAATCCGCGAGTAAAAATACAACTCGCCGTCCAAGGCGCGTTTGATATTCTCGGCTTTGCGAAAGCCGTGCTGTTCACCCGCAAACAGGACATAGGCGACCGGCAGCCCTTTCGTTCTGAGGGCTGCCACCATCAGCTCGGCCTGATTTGGCGGGACGATCTTATCTTCCGCACCCTGGAAGACGATCAACGGACACGAAAGCTGGTGGGTAAAATGAACCGGCGAGCGCGCGACATAGATGTCCTGTCGCTCCGGGTAGGGTCCGACCAGATTGTCCGGGTAGCGGGACTCGAACTTATGGGTGGCACGCGCCAGCGCTTCGAGGTCGCTGATCCCGTAATGGCTCGCCCCGGCCCGAAACGTATTGCGAAAGGTCAATGCACACAGGGTCGTGTATCCTCCAGCGCTGCCGCCGGTAATGGTCAGCCGCTCGGCATCGACCTCGCCGCGGGCGACCAGATAGTTCGCCCCGTTGACGCAGTCGTCCACATCGACAATCCCCCATTGGCCGTTCAGGCGTTGCCGATAGGCCCGTCCATAACCGGTGCTGCCCCCGTAGTTCACGTCCAGAACGGCAAAGCCGCGACTCGTCCAGTACTGAATCCGCAGATCAAGGGCCGTTTGCGCGGCCGAGGTGGGCCCGCCGTGACTTTTGACGACCAGTGGAGGACGTTCTTCTTTTGGAGCAACGTAGTCGGCGTTTGTGGGCGGATAGAACAGGCCGTACGCGGTCCGGTCGCGCTCGGTTGGAAAGGCAATCGCCTGGGGCGTGGACAAATAGTCCGGGTCCAGGTCGAGTTGGCTGGACTGACGCAGGACGCTGAGGTCGTGCGTGTTCAGGTCGAGTTGGACGACAGCGGGCGGTGCGCCTGGCGAGCCCGCCAGAAACACCGCTTTGCCCGATGAAGCCTGTACATCGCCCACCTCGGTATACGGCAGCGCCATGGCTTCATATTGCCGCCTCCCCGGATCGAGGCTGGCCATATGCCAAGTCCCGTTTTCCGCGTAGGTGCAGATAATCCGGTTGGCGGAGGCAAAGGCATAGGTCGTCATGCCAAACACCCACTGCGGGCGGCCAAAGTCCGCGTTCTTTTCCCACAGTGCCTCAACGCTGTCGTTGCGCACCCGGTACAGATTCCACCAACCGGAACGGTCCGACACAAAATACAGGATGCCGAGCGGAGACCACTCGGGCTGAAAAACGGACTCCGCTTCGCCGCCGGCCACCAGCCCGACGTCTGCCAGGGAACCGTCCGAGCGGACCGTCCCCACCCACAGCTCGGTACCGTCCCAGGGCATCTGCGGATGATTCCACGACAGCCAGGCGAGCTGGGTGCCATCCGGGTTGAGCCGGGGGGTGGAATAAAAATCGCTCCCGGACACGAGGACCGTCTCTTCCCCGCTGGTGAGATCAATACCGACCAGGCTATTGACTGCTTCCTGCCCTGTCACTCGATGATCTTCGCGTACGCAGATCAGACGCTTGCGCTGGGTATCAACAATGGCGTCGGCATAGCGCAGCCCATCTTCCGAGGTCAGAGGCTCGGGCTCGGCCGCCCCGGTCTGCCGATACAGCCGCTGGTCTGCAAAATTTGAAAAATAGAGCGTCCCGTCCCGGACGGCATACGCCCCGCCCCCATACTCATGCACGCGCGTCCGGGCATTAAAGGGGGCCGGTGTCAGGTCGGCTATGGTTCCGTCAGGCGTGCGTCGCACTATGACATTCCGCCCGCCCTCGGTCGGGCGCTGTTCTATCCAGTACACCGCCTCTCCATCCAGCCGAACCTGGCCCAAGCCCACCGTTCCGGCCACGATCAGGTCTGAGGTGATAGGCGATTTCCACGAACCGTACGGAGCGGTTTTTTTGTCAGGCATTGATCTCCTCATTGTGTTTTGCAGGAAGAGACTGCATAGCGGTCCATATTCGTGTCAGGGTCTGGACTTTTCTCATTTTGTACGTTTTTGTGAAATCTATATATAGATGAGGAGGATATAGCATGCAGTCGGCCTTGCGTATCAAGACCACGGTGCTCCCAGGGGGAAAAATTGAAGTGATTGATGACGCCCTCCAAGCGGGAGAGTCTGTAGACGTCATTGTTCTCCCCCAGCGAGCATCAGCCGCTCGTCAATCGGCTGTCGATATTTTGGCCGGAGCACCAGGGCAACGTCTCTTTCACACAGCAGAAGAGGTCGATACCGCCATCAAAAAAGAGCGCGACGCATGGGATCGTTGACTCTGCCCGCTCGTGGTCCCATTTATCTTGATGCCAATGGATTTATCTATAGCGTCGAGCGGATTGAACCGTACCGAACTTTGCTCGAACCATTGTGGCAGCACGCCCAAGAAGGGCAGTTTCAAATCGTCAGCAGTGAATTAACACTGCTCGAAACTCTTGTGAAGCCTTTCCAAAAGGGAGACGTACTCCTCGAAAATATCTTTCGCTCCCTCTTTGAATCGCGTGAAGTGCAACTCGTTCCCGTTACAACAGCCATCTGGGAACAGGCCGCGCGTCTTCGAGCCTCGCTTAATTTACAGACTCCAGATGCCCTGCACACCGCTTCTGCTCTTACTGTTGGCAGCACGCTGCTTCTCACCAATGATCTGGATTTTCGTCGGATTCCAGACGTGCCGGTTACTGTCCTCGGCGACTTGGTCAGCTAAATCTCCTTTCCCGGCCTTCCCTTTACTCCCGCCCACCCGTAGCGCTATGCTTCCCGGCAACAATTCCAAGGAGGCATTATATGGAGACGGTCCAGCCCTCGGCATGCGGGTTTGACGCGGCACGACTCGACCACTTCGTGTCGTGTATGCAGAGCGATATCGAACGGGAGCAGTATGACGGAGCGGTCGTTATTGTGGCGCGCGGGGGACGGGTCGTACTGCACCGGGCGCTCGGTTTTGCCGAGCGGGCAAGTCAGCGCGTCATGCAAAAGGACGATGTCTTCTATCTCTTCTCCGTCACAAAGGCGCTGACGGCCACCGCGATTCTTGCCCGCGTCGACCGGGGCCAACTCGCCCTGACAACGCGTGTGGCCGAGATTATTCCAGAATTTGCGAGCAAGGGAAAACAGCGGGTGACTATCGCTCAGCTTCTGACCCATACCGCCGGCATGTCGGCCGGGTTTCCGCCCGTAGCCCAGGAGATGATGGGTAATCTTGAAGCGGTTGTCGCCGCGATCTGCCAGCAAGGGCTGGATGCCCTGCCCGGAGAGATTGTCAGCTATAGCCCGATTACCGCCCATGCGGTCCTGGGCGAAGTGGTTCGTCGGCTTGATGGAGGAGAGCGGTCGCTGCGACAGATTTTTGCGGAGGATATCTTTACTCCACTGCGGATGTCCGATACGGCCCTGGGTCTGCGGCCTGACCTGGCCGAGCGCAGGGTTCCGGTCGTGGTGCGAGACCGGCGGGAAGGGCTCTTTCCACCGGAGGTTCTTGAGGGCTTCAACGTCATGCTTCAGGAGGACACGGAAATTCCGGGCGGCGGTGGGGTGGCAACCGCCGCCGATATCTTCCGCCTGGCGGAAATGCTGCGGCGCGGCGGAGAGCTGGAAGGAGCCCGCATCTTATCGCCAGCTGTCATTCGTCTGGCCGCAACAAACCACACCGGTCTCAGGCCGAATAATCTGTGGAATTACACCAGGGA
>JAJDZM010000277.1 GCA_022824615.1 Candidatus Binatia bacterium
AGATACGCCCGTTCTGCCTCGCTTAACACCACCGCCGCCCCTGGGCGGCCAACACTACGACCCATCGGAACGCCCTCCTGATATCCAGTTCTCGTGGCCATTCTATAATGATAGGCTCTTCAGTTCCAGTACGCTAGGGCGGCAAAATTCGTGAGACAGCGCTGGGCCGCAGACGCGATTTGCACAGTCTTGAGCAACCAGTCTTGCAGCGGCTGCTGCGCGGACGACCAGCGCGGAAAGGACCCGGCAGGCAAAACGGTGGCGAGCGAGGCAATCAGCCCTTCCATAATCGCAGGGGTAAATTCCGGGTGGAACTGGGTTCCCCAGATATGCGTCCCCAGGGAGAATGCCTGGTAGGGGCAGGGCTCATTGTGGGCCAGAACAATCGCGCCCGGAGGCAGGGTGGTCACAATCTCGCCGTGGCTCTGCTGGGCCTGAAAGGATGCGGGAACGTTAGAAAAGAGCGGGTCCCGCTGTCCGTCCGGAGTCAGGCTGACCGTCACTGTGCCGAGTTCCCAGCCCTGCGGATTTTTTTCAATCGTGCCGCCAAACGCATGGGCAACGTGCTGATGACCGAAACAGATCCCATAAATGGGCACGGATTGATCCGCGGCTCGTTTCAAAAAATCTTCACTCTTGGTCACCCAGGGATCAGGGTCGTTCGCCGAAGCCGGCGAGCCGGTAACAATGATGCCGGCCCAGTCCGGTTCGGGAAGAGTTTCCTTACGCGCATCAACAACAACGCAACACGAAGGGCCCAGGATATTGAAGAACGCCTGCTCGTACCGCCCACACTGCACGGTCACAGCGCGGGGCAATTCGCCCGTTTTCAGAATGAGGAGTGGTTTCGTCATACGCGCGCCTCTTCTTCCGCTTGGTGAAATATAAAGCTCACAGCCGGGATTGGGAACCCGGCAGAGAAAGGCAAAAATAAAATACAACAAGGGCTAGGCGACACCCCCTTCGCTCCGCTATGCCTGTCCTGAGCCCAGACGAAGGGCCTGAGTGGAGCCGTGGCCCCCAGGACTGGTAACGGTTTGTCTCAAAAGGAGGGAAGAGTATGCGTGACTATACAGCAGACAACATCACCGAAGCGGTTGTGAAAGAGTATGCGAGTAAGACTCAGGACCCACGCATGCGGCGCATCATCACTAGCCTCATTGAGCATATGCACGCCTTTGTGAAGGAGGTTGAACTCACAGAGGCCGAATGGTTCGAAGGCATTCAGTTTCTGACTGCCACAGGCAAAAAGTGCGACGACAAACGACAGGAATTTATCCTGCTGTCCGACACGCTCGGAGTGTCCATGCTGGTCGATACGCTCAATCATCCCAAGACGGGGCTTGGGACCGAATCGACCGTCCTGGGTCCGTTCTATGTCGAGGACGCACCGGAACAGAAGAACGGCACCTCCGTCATCCGCAGAGACCTTGGCGCGCGGCCAACGTTAATGAGGGGAAAGGTCACGGACGCCGAGGGAGCACCCATTGCAGGAGCGACGGTTGATGTATGGCAGACCTCTGCCAACGGGCTGTACGATATTCAGGATAAGGATGCGCCGGAGTGGAATCTGCGCGGGAGATTCACGACTGAAGAAGACGGTGGTTATGCGCTCATCTCCGAAACTCCGGTGAGCTATTCGATTCCAACCGATGGCCCGGTCGGCCGCATGCTGGACGCGACCGGACGGCACGGGATGCGTCCGGCGCATGTGCATTTCATGCTCTCCGCTGACGGCTACCGACCCCTGACCACCCACATCTTCGTGAAGGGTGACGCCTATCTGGACTCTGACGCGGTCTTTGCTACCAAGGACTCGCTCGTGGCCGACTTCAAGGAGTGTAAGGACGCAACCCTGGCCGAACGCTATGGCCTTACAACACCCTTCACCCTGCTGGAGTACGACTTCGGCCTGATGCCGACGTAAGGACAGAGACCGAGATAACAGATACGGGATTTATCCCATGGATATCATCGTTTCCGTTGTTTTTCTGACCTTTATCGGGGTGCTGATTTATTGTGGTATCGATGTCTTGCGCTGGACGAAGTAGGCTTTCTTTACTACACCGCCATCGGCGTTTGCAAAGACGTGATAACCTTCCCGCTCCGACAAGGCTCCTCTAGCGTTCCCGGTGGTCCCGTTCCTGGCCGGGCTCTTTGGGGTGGGCGTATGGATGTGGGCGGTCCGTTTGAACGTCGAAAGGAATATCGGCTAGGCGCTGCAGGCTGTCTTGATACGCGGCGATAAGGCGGTCTTCGGCCTCGTAGTTAAACGGGTCTTGCAGCCGCTTTTCAATCTCCCCGCCCCGTTCGGGCTGGTTGGCCAGATACCAGGCGACCGTTTTTTCTATAGCCTCTTCGACTGGATAGAGGTCCGTATACCCCAGTTGGTTCTTGATCTTGGTCAGGTCAACGACACGGTGGTGCGAGGTTTCCTGCAGGGTATAGGGACGCGCGGGGCGCGCCAGGTCGTTGGGCATACTGATGATGTCCCAGTCATAATTCATGGCTCTGGAAATCACTTCGATCACCTGATGGATCGTGAGCTGACTCTCATCGCCACAGTTGTATAACTGTCCGGCCGATGCCTCGGGCTGGTCGACCGCCAGCAGCACCGCGTGGGCCAGATTGGCGGCATAGCCGTGGGTAAAAAGCGTCAGCCCGCCGTCGGCGACGATCATATGCGGACGCTTGTCAAGAATACGCCGGATCACACACCACTCGCGTGGCACGAGCTGGTAGGGACCGTAGACGTAGGGATACCGGAAATAGGCCGCAGTAGGATGGCAGGCCAGCACGGCCTGTTCGGTTTGGGCGATCAGATAAGCAAAGCGGAGTTCCGCCTCACTCTCAACAACGGGGGCATCTTCGGCAACCGCCACTTTGAGCCCGACGGGAGACAGCACCGAGGGGTCCATATATCCCCGGTAACTCGCTACTCCACCCACGCCCACAAAACGCCCGATCTTGCCGACCAGGGCCTCGGCAAGAAAGCGAATCCGTCCGTAGGTGACGACCGCCAGATCGAACGTGCGGCCAGCCAGGGCGGCGTCTATGGTTTCTCGGAAATGCGGGTCACCGTGAATATGTTCAACCTCAGGCGGAATCTCGGGAATCTCGTGCGTTCCACGATGAAAAATCGTGACCTCATAGCCCCGCTCAATCAGGCCATTCACAATAAACGGCCCGGTCGGTCCCGTACCCCCAACAACCAGTGCTTTCATAGCGCTCCTTTCCCTCTCAGAACCCTGACCGTATCGATAGCCTTTCTCCCCGCCCTTAGTACAGCCCCAACTTCTTCTGCTCCCGCTCGTATTCCTGGTGTATCCGTTCCCACTGGCGCGGGTGGATGTCCGGTCCTACGGGCTGCTCATTATCCGTAAACCAGCCGGTGACGCTGCGGACCATTCTTGCGTAGAACGACGCCTGTCTTTTCTTCGGCCTGTTTGTTTTGCGCGACGCCTGCCAGCCAAACTCACGCTTTACCTCAGCCCATACCCCTTCATCTTGTTGTGTCAGGTGCGGACGGTACGGGACGCGTTCCGTGTGCGAGACACACCCCAGGCAGAGGCTCACGCCGAGCAGGAGAAAAATACAGCCCTTCGCAATGTCCATGGTGTAACCGGCGCCATGCGTTATCGATCTCTCCCTTTTCTGCACGGGCAACCTGAAAATCCATTGGCGCGCGAGCCAAGAGCCAACTTCCCACGGCCCCCTAGGCTTCCTCCTCAAGAAAAGACGCGGACTGCTCGGCAGCCGTGTCGTACTGCTGCTGGGTTATCCGTCCGCGCATCAACTCGACCCGCAGAAAAAGAAAATAGGTTTGGACGACATCAGTGCGACAGTAGCGGTGAATATCGTCCAAACGTCCGTCTTCCCACAACTGCTGGACCATCGATCCATCAATATCGGTTTTCCCCGGCAGTCCGATCAGCTTGGCCAGGGCGTTAAAGCCGCCCCGCAGACGGTGGACTCCGTAGTTGGTCAAAAAATCATACAGATCGTAGTGGCCCTCGTCAGAGAAGCGGTAACGGGCCTTGCCACTAAAGTAGCGTGGAATACGACAGCCATACTTGAGCGCTTGTAATTCCAGCACGGGCAGGTCGAAATTCCGTCCGTTGAAACTGACCAGAGTCCCGGAGAAGCGTTCCAATCGTTCCCAAAAGGTTCGTATGAGCGCCTCCTCGGCTTCATCTGATTGAGCGGTGTCTGCGGCATTAATCGTCTCGACTCCGATCAGCACCCGCTCTTCATTCACTTGCCCGACAGCGATGGAAATGGGCCGATGAAAGGACAGCGGAAAAAAATCATTACCCTGTTCCTCACGCAGGCGTTGCTGCATCCGACGGTAGGCGTCATCGTCCGACAGGCCCTCTTCTTCCGCCTGCGGAAAATAAACGGCCCGCACCAGGCTCTTGTCGATCCGGGTCTCAATATCGAAAACAGTGTAGCGCATACGAAAAACTCCGGAGTGAAATGCGCTCCGGGACACCAAAACCTACGACTCTGCTTCAGGCGATAAAGCGCGTGGTAGGCTCGTCTTCGACTCGTTTTACCTTCCCATCGTACATCAGCAGATGCAGATGGGCCAAGGTTTCAAACGTGGCCGCAAACACATGAAAGATAGGCAGGCCGGAATTCAAATCAAAGACCTTGGAGGCGACTTCATAGGCCGAGTGCGCTTTCCCACGAATGAGATCGTACATCTCATCCAAACGGTAACGATGATGCTGAATAATCTGCTTGGCCCGGTAGCGGTGATCCTTAAATACACCGCCGTGGGCGGGCAACACGAGTTCCACCTCAAAGTCCTGAACCTTCTCCTGAGAGTCAAGAAAATCCTGGAGCGGATTGTCCGGCCCCGCATAGTACACGCCGACGTGAGGCGTAATCTTGGGCAGAAGATGATCGCCTACAATCATGACCTTGTCCTCGGGCAAGTAGAGACAGCAGTGCCCTTGGGTATGGCCAGGCGTCCAGACGACCCGCAGCTCACGTTTCCCCACGTAGAGGGATTCGCCATCACGAATGAAATGGTCCGGTGTGGCCGGCATATAGCGGGAACCGTAAAAGCTGCCCGGGGTCGGCAGTTGCTCCGGCGAGTCCAGTGGAATTCCGTGTTGCTGAAAAAACGCAAAGGCTTCGGGGTGGCGTTCGGTCGCTTGCAGCCGTTCGACGCGGGACAGTTCCAGCTCATTCAGATAGACTTCGGCACCAGTCAACTCCTGGTAGGTCCGCGAGGTACCAAAGTGATCGGCGTGATGGTGAGTTGAGATAAGGCTGCGGATGGATGTCGGTTGACAGCCGACCGCGCTGAGAGCGGCCTTGAGCGTGGCAATACTGTCTGCGGTGTGCATGCCCGTATCGACCAACGCCCATTCATCAGCGTCTCTGACAAGATAGACATTGACAATACTCGGCCGCATCGGGAGCGGCAAAAACAGTTGATAGACGCCGGAGGCAACTTCGCGGATCTTGGCTTCGGTCTTGGTTTCGGTCTGTGTCATTCGTGTATGCTGTCCTTAATGGGAAACGTTGCTTTTATTTTCACCTTCCAGCGGGCTATCACTCCGTCTTCGACCACCGCGGTGATATCTGAGATCTGGACCTCGTAGATCCCGCTCACCGTAACGGCCGCCCGGGAGACGGCAAGAGATACCGCGTCTTCAATACTGGTTGAAGACAATCCTGTCAGCTCAATCGTTTTCTCGACCATAAGCCCTCCTTGTGTCGTGCTCACGGATATGGCTATCGCTCTGCGGCGGAGCGTGCTCCATCAACAGGACGATAGGCTGCGGTGCGGCCCAAAGGAGAAGCCGCCTCGGGCGTATAGAGTCGGCTCCGTAGCGTCTCCTTGAAGCGGGCCAGCAACCGGGGTGCATCGACACCACTGTTGGCATCAACGAGCCGATGGACCAGTAATCCGTTCAGGGTTGCCATAATCAAGGCCGCCTCTTCTGCCGACTGAATGTCAGGCATGAATACGCGCGTTTTTCGGCCCTGATTCAGAATGGAAGTCAGCAACTGCTGATACACATGGTAGAGGTCGCTGACATGGTTAATAACCTCTTTGGCGTTCTCTTCCTCACGGACGACTTGGCCCAGGACAAATTTTACTGATGGTAAGTGGTCAGTGATAAAGGTATAATAATCATCAATGAGTTTCTCGAATTGTTCCCGTTCACTCAGCCCACGCAGGCCGGTCGCGTCGATTGCATACGGGGACAGGAAGTTCTGCAAGGCCGTACGAAAGAGGTCATTCTTGCTATTGAAGTGCCACAGAATGAGGGCCTTACTCACCTCCGCTGACCGGGCCACTTGTGCCAATGAGGTATCGGCATACCCCTGCGTGGCGAACAGCCGTCCGGCAACGTCGAGAATTTTTTCACGCGTGTTCACACGGGCACGGTAAGTAAAAAGTCCAAGACTGTCAAACACGCCGGAGGCGCGGGCCGTACAATAACGAAAAGAGCAAAGGATATCCCTGCTGTCTATATGCGACATAATAGCCTTCGTTTCAGCATCCTCGTCTTGGTTCTGATGAGCGTGTGCGGTGGCGTGGTGCTCTGGTCTCCACCCTCCGCGCCGGTCTTGCCGGCTCCTGCTACCGTTCAGACTCTTCACATTCCGCGTCCAACCGTCGCGGATATCCAAAAACGGGGCGTGCTGACCGTGCTCATACATCATGAGGCGACGTCCTATTTTCTCTACCGTGGTCGGGAGCATGGGTTTGAATACGAATTGGCCCGCGAGTTTGCCCGGCAGCTTGGCGTCACCCTCCAGGTCCGGACCCCGCCCCCAGATGTTGCGCTCACGCAATGGCTGGTTGAAGGGAGAGGCGACATTGCAGCCGGTGTTGTTGTCCCGGATGACAGTCCGTCCACTCGAGTTCGGTACTCTCAGGCCTATATGACCACGGATATTCAGGTCATGACTCGGGCAGACCAGCCTCACACGCCGCTGATACTTCGCAATGCGAACCAAGGTCCACCCGAGGCGGTCCATACCGACGCTGTTTTTCCTGAGGCGACCGCTCACCCTGAGAGCGTATACGCTCTTTCGGAGCCGGCCCGAATAGGCTGGGCGGTCCGAGCCGAACACTCGGAACTACTCGCCACGCTCAATGACTATCACGCCCAAGCGAAACGTTCCGGTCTGTGGAAAATTTTGTACGACAAATACTTTACAACCGCCCGATTTCTCCGTTCAGATGAATCAACAGCACTCTCCAACCGTTTGTCGCGATACGACCCTCTCATTGCGCAGTATGCTGGGCAGGCTGGCTTTGACTGGCGGCTTATTGCTGCTCTCATTTTTGAGGAATCGCGCTTTGACCCAAAACGGAGGAGTCCGCGCGACGCGTATGGCCTTATGCAAGTCAGGGAGGTTGCGGCTCGTGAGGTCGGGGTGAAAGATTTTCTCACCCTGCCCGGCAATCTTGAGGCAGGGACCAAGTATCTACAGTTTCTCCTGCAACAATTCCCTGATGGCAGAAACCAGGACCGTCTCGCCCTGGCTCTGAGTGGCTACCTGCTCGGCCCGAGTCGAGTCAGAGCGGCCCAGCGGCTCGCCCAGGCCCTGGGCTACGACCCCTACTGTTGGAAAGACTCGGTTGAGTCGGTTTTCCCCCTCCTGGAAGACGCGGAGTATTACCAGCAGATCAACGCCAATTTTATTCCCGGCGGGGAGGCGGTGCAGTATGTCAATGCCATTCTCCGGCGCTATGAGTTATATACCCGCTATATCCCGCGGGATTTTCCTTCTGCCCATACGGCTCAACCTCGCCGGCCGTTGCTCTCGGTCTCAGAGCCAACAGGCTAAGTGAGGACTGCGGCTATCTACCGAGCCAATCAGGCAGGCAGAGGAGTTATCACGTGACGTGGGTGTTAAAGCGCTCGTTGACCTCTCGGTGAATATAGAAAATGGCTTTTCCGATCTGGTCCGCGGTCCAGGTAATGCACGGGAAGTCGGCATAGGTCATATACCCGCCTGAGAAGACTTCATTGCGATTGCCGTTCGGGCCCAGGAAATAAATCGTGGTCCCGCGAGTGATGCCATGCCGGGCCGGACCGAAGTCGATTTTCACATTATTTCTGCCCAGGATGTCGCCGGCCCGCAGGATATCATTCCAGCTATCCAGCCAGAAAGCGAAGTGGTGCAGCTTCCCGTTTGCGCCTTTGACAAAGGCAATATCGTGCGCCTTGTTCGAGCAAAACAAAAACGCGCCCAAGAGTTCTTCGTTGTGCGGGTCGGGAATGATCCGCTCGCTCATCCGAAAGCCCAGGACTTGGGTGAAAAAATCCACATTGGTCTGCACGTCTTCAGCCGTCAATAATAAATGATCCAACCGGTCCGGCCCGATCCCGGTCGTCGACCGGTCGCTCGGCCACGGGTCAGGGTTGAGCACGCCAACCTGCGTACCGCTCTGCTCGGCCTCGGCGTACAGTTCCAAAACATGGTCAGACGGAAGCGTACAGCGGACGGCCTGTCCAATCCCCAGGTTCTCCCCTGCCGAGACCCGACTGACGCTCAGACCGAACTGCTCTGCCCCTTTCTCAATCTGGGCAAGCTCGTCCAGGGTCGCGACTTTATAACCCATCTTCACCAGACCCAGGCCACCATTTTCAACGACCAGACTGTGATGGTCATACTCGTCCCAGCATTTGAAATAATGTTTGCCGTCCTGACAGGCGACTTCCTGTAACCCCAAGA
Source organism: Candidatus Binatia bacterium (assembly GCA_022824615.1). GTDB lineage: Bacteria > Desulfobacterota > Binatia > Bin18 > Bin18 > Bin18. The sequence continues at coordinate 8,713 of JAJDZM010000277.1, forward strand.
CATTGCTGTAATAGTCAACGGCTTTGTCCAGGTCCGATTCGCGGGCGTGTACATACCCGAGTCGCATCACGCTCATAGGTCTCCCCCCTGCACGGTATTCGTCTCAGCTTTATATCCCCCATCGCTTCCTGTCCAGCACAAAATCTTCTGGTCCTCCCGTTGTCCCCCTCCGGACGAATCGTTAAGCTCGGGACGATGAAGTGCGCCTACTGCCAGGAACGCGCCGGCTGGTTCAAACGGATATGCGCGAACTGTCAACGCTTACACGATCTGTACACCCAACAGCGCGGGCAAATCGACTTACTGCAATTCCTGGACATCTGTATCGAAACCGGCCTGCCGCGCGAAAAAATTGAGACTTTCATGAACGCCGACCCATACGGCAGCGGCAGCATCAAAGATCAGATTACCGCAGATATGAGCACCGAGCTTCTGGGCGCAATGGGTATCCGGGTGCAACAGACCGCCCAGGATGTCAAACGCCTGCGTGAGAAAGGCGTATGGCACAGGATGGACGAAAAGCCGGAGGAATAGTCTCAGGGCTTCGCTCGATTTCGGAACGGACCGGACTCGGCTTGATTCCCCCCCGCGTTCACCGCTATGAGAGAGCATCATGTCGTAGGAGGATGTATGGGAGATATTGAATTTGGAACGGCTTTGCCAACAACGGACAATATCGGGGAATTTGCCCAGCGGGCCGAGCAACTCGGTTTTGATTTGCTCGGCTGCGGCGAACACGTCATGTTTCACGGACCGGTGGCCAATACCTTTATTTCGCTCTCGGTTGCAGCCGGCGCCACCCAGAAGATTAAACTGCTCAGTTCCATCGTCCTCCTGCCGTTATATCCGGCCGCCCTAGTGGCAAAAATGGGTGCGGCGCTCGATGTGGCCTCACACGGACGCTATAATTTTGGGGTTGGCATTGGCGGAGAGTTCCCAAAAGAGTTCGAGGCCTGCGGCGTGCCGGTGAAACAGCGTGGCTCCCGCACAAACGAAGCGCTCGAAGTGATCACCCGCTTATGGACGGAAGAGAAAGTTTCCTTTGAAGGAAGATATACGACGCTGAATGAAGTCAGCATTGAACCGGCTCCCGTGCAGAAACCACGGCCGCCAATCTGGGTGGCGGGCCGCAAGGAGCCGGCCATGAAACGCACGGCAAAGTATGCTGACGGCTGGCTGCCGTATATGTATACGCCCGAACAGCTCCACGACAGTATTGAAAAGATCAAAAGTCTGCGCAAAGAGTATGGGCGGGATGTCGAATCGTTTCAGCCTGGGGTGTTCATCTTTACCGCGACCCATGCGGATGGAGACAAAGGCCGGGAGATGGCGGCCAACCGGCTCGGCAAACAGTACGCCCAAGATTTCTCCAAGCTGATCGGGAAATATGCCCTGGCCGGCACGCCGGAAGAGTGCCGGAAACGACTCCAGGAATACATTGACGCCGGCGCAAAGACGGTGATCCTGCCCTCGGCCTGCCCAACCGACTATATTGACGAAAATACCCGTCTGATCGGGGAAGAAATCATTCCGTCGTTTCGGTCTGGTTGAGTCTGTTGGGTCTATTGGGTCGGTTGAGTCTTGACCCTAAGGACTCTAAAGACTCTAAGGACCCTAAAGACTCAGGCTGGCCGATACGCGGCGCGGCACTCCTGACTACAGAAGTAGATGGTCCGGCCACGCCGCGAGACCTGAATCGCTTCGTCCTGCGGAATAAAGCGCCCGCACTGGGGGTCCTGGACTAGGGGTACGCTGCCCGCACCCTGAGCGTGTTCCTGCCCGGCCTGTTTCTGACCCGACGAAGCAGCGGGTAAAAAGAGACGACGAATACCCGCGATAACCAGATAGCCCACTGCAAGCAGGAGCAGCAGGCGAACGAGTCCGGGCATACTCGGCTATTCGCTGGCTGGTGGACTGCTGCCCGGGCTCTGCAAGTAGTTCAGAAGCTCGGAGTCTGGGTTCAGGAGCAGCGTGGTGTCATTACTCAGGATTTTCTCATAGGCCTGGAGCCGCCGCGTGAAAGCGTAGAACTCGGCGTCTTTGCCGAACGCGTTGGCATAAATGCTCGTGGCCTCGGCATCGCCTTCACCTTTGAGCTTTTCGCTCGACTCATACGCGGTGGCCAGGATGACCTCACGCTCCCGGTCGGCAGAGGCCCGGATCTGCTGTGCTTGCTCTTCCCCTTCCGCCCGGTAGCGCTTGGCAATCCGTTCGCGCTCGGCTCGCATCCGGGCAAACACGCTGGCCTGGACTTCTTCGGGCAGGTCGAGCCGCTTGATGCGGACATCGGTCACTTCGATACCAAAGCTCTTGGCCGTCTCTCGGGTGTCTTTAGTCACGATGGCCATAATATCTTCACGCTTTTCACGAATGAGATCGAGAAAATTATGCGTGGCGATTTCTTGTCGGAGGCGGGCCGAAATAATATCGTCCAGCCGAGCCATGGCCCGAATGCGGTCGCGGACGCTCCGGTAGAATTGGAGGGGATCGTCAATACGCCAACGCGAGACGTGGTCGACCAGGACACGCTTCTTGTCGAGCGTAATATATTCGGACTCGCGGGCATCGGTTGTCAGGACCCGTTTTTCAAAGCGGACCAGATTTTGCGCCACTGGCAGCTTAAAATATAAGCCTGGCTCCTGAATGATGCGTTTCGGATTCCCGAACTGTACCACCATCCCCTGCTCCCACTCACCGATCGTAAACGCCGCCTGGGCGGCGACAAAGACCAGGACCAAGCCCAGCCCGATAATTAAGCGCAGTACCATTTATCTCCCCTCCTGATTCGCTACGGCGCCGGCTGCGGTCTCGCCGGCGCTCAGCTCTTTCAGCGGCAATAAGGGCACGACCCCGCCACCGCCGTTTTGTGAATCAAGGATGAACTTTTCCATCGTCGGCATAATCCGCTCAACACTCTCAAGATAGAGCCGGTCGCGCGTCACGGACTTGGCTTTCTCATACTCGGCCAGAATCTGGAGAAAACGCTCGGCGTCGCCCTGGGAACGGATGACCCGCTGGGCCTTATACGCCTCGGCTTGCTGGACCATTTGGGCGGCCTCACCACGCGCTTTTGGCACCACATCCTCCTGATAGCCTTCGGCCTCCTGACGGAGCCGGTCCCGGTCCTCCAGGGCCCGGACCACATCGTTGAAGGCGTCCCGGACTTCATTGGGAGGGTCAACCGCGAGCAGGCGGGCCTCGGTGACAAACAGGCCGGTTTGATAGATGTCGAGCAGGCTCTGCAGCGAACCTTTCGCTTGCTCCTGGACCTCAAGCCGTCCATCCGTCATCGTGTAATCAATCGTGTTCCCACCAACCGCACTGCGTAGCGCCACTTCCGCCGAGGAGTGCAGCATCTCTTCAGGCTCATACGCGCCAAAGAGATATTTGACCGGATCTTGAATACGGTACTGCACCACCAGGTTGACCTCAACGATATTTTCGTCGCCGGTCAGCATGAGGGCTTCCTGCGGAATGGTACGGCCACTGCCCCTTCCGCTGCGTCCGGGCACCCCTGACGGACGATAGCCGACCTGAGCGCTCCGAACACGGGCGATATCGACCACCACATGTCGTTCAACCGGCCAGGGGATATGGAAGCGCAAGCCAGGATCAGTTTCTCCCACGACCTCCCCAAAGCGTAGTACAATCCCTCGTTCGCTCGGACCGACGACATAGAATCCCGATCCTGCCCATAAGAGAACGAGAACCGCGATAATCAGCCATACCCCGGCTCCTTTGGTAAAACGTTGAAACGTCTGTTTGAGATCCTCAAGACCCTGAAGGAGTTCGTCGCCGGGGGAAGAGCCTCCTTGGTTTTGCCATCCATCTGCCATATTGCCCTCCGTCTTTCCTGCCGTCGAGACTTTACACTGTGTGTCACTCCGGCAGGGGGTCGTGTGAATTTTCTGGAAGAAGATGCATGCGAGAGAAAGGTCGTACTGGGAGCCAGTTCTTTTGGCCGCTATGATACACCGGATAAGATAAGAAAGGAATACCAGACAGCTTGACAATATCAGGCGCGGGCGGGCGAAGAGACACAGCAATGGACAACACCCCGGCGAGAGCGGTATGCTGGGCAAACGCAAACGTGCAAAAGACCAAACAGGAGTTCCCCATGTCAGACACTCTCCTTCTGCAAAAAGAGTCCCCGTTAGCCTGGATCGTTTTCAATAAGCCCGAGCGTCGGAACGCGGTTGACCTGGACATGTGGCGCACCCTGCCCCAGCTTGTGGCCGAGGTCGCGGCAGACGATGACCTCCGCGTGCTCATCCTGCGTGGGGCCGGCGAGGAAGCCTTTGTCTCAGGCGCCGATATCTCGCAGTTCGGCAAGGTCCGCTCCGGGTCTGAGTCAACGCGGGAGTATGACCGCGCTGTAGATGGCGCGCTCAAATCGCTCGCCGGCCTGGAAAAGCCGGTCATCACCATGATTCATGGCTTCTGTATGGGCGGCGGCTGTTCGGTGGCCGTCACGTGTGACCTGCGGCTATGTGCCGATGATGCCCGCTTCGGGATTCCGGCGGCGCGTTTGGGCATTGCCTATCCGCTTGAGCGGGGGGTTGAGCGGCTCGTCCATATCGTTGGGGTCTCCAACGCGGCCGAGATTCTGATGACCGCCCGGGTGTATAACGCGGAAGAAGCGGCCCATATGGGCTTGGTCAATCGCATCCTTCCCAAGGCCGAGCTTGAATCTTATACCCGCGAATACGCCCTCAAGCTGGCTGACAACGCCCCCTTAAGCGTCGCGGCTCACAAGTTTTTCGTCCGAGAGAGTGCCAAAGCGGCAACCCTGCGCGACATGGATGCCGTCAAGTCCTGGTCCACCCGCTGCTTTGGCAGCCAGGACTATCAAGAAGGGGTGAAAGCCTTCATGGAAAAACGCCGCCCCCAATTTCAGGGGAAATAGCGCAGCCGGCCGCGATACCAGCAAGCTGGTATTTCCTTCCCAAGCCGTCCTTGACGCATTCGCTCAGTTGAATGCAGCGGAATCCCGCTGGGCCGTTGTCCGTGAACTCGTCAAGGCTGTACGCGGCAACGTTACCATTAACTGGACGCCACTCTTGCATCTCATATTGTCTGACTGTATAGTCAGTCATATGACTAAAAGTTCAGCCACAAGAAAAGAAGACATGCTTCGCGAGTTCCGGGTCCGCGAAATTCTGGATGCCACCTGCCGGGTGGTGGCGAGCCACGGGTTTCAGGGGGCCACGGTTGAGCGCGTTGCCGAGGAGGCGGAGATCGCCAAGGGGACCGTCTATCTGTATTTCCAGAACAAAGATGAACTCTTCACCGCCGCAGTGGAGCAAGGAATACAGAATTTCACCGGTCAGGTACGCACTCAAGTCGCTGAGGCGCTGACCCCAATTGAAAAGCTCCAGCGTCTGATTGAAGTCAGCCTGGAACTGAGCGATACGTATCGCGACTTTTTCAAAACCCTGCTGCTGGAGCGAAACTTTCTGGCCGCTTCACCCAATCATCCGGAAGCGGCGCATATGCTCGACCTGTATCTGGCCCATATCCATTTTATCGAAGAAATCATCCAGGACGGCGTTCGCGTCGGTGTCTTCCGGCCCCATAATGTCGAAGCCTCGGCCTTTGTCCTCAACGAGGCGATTCGCGGCTGCTTTCAGCAACGGGCGTTGGGGTTGACGGCTCGTCCGGTCAGCGAAGACGCAGGTATTTTGCTCGATTTGTTTTTCAACGGAGTTCTGAATCAACATCAGAACCATGAGGAGCCGGTATCGTGAAACACTTCGTATTCCTTCTTGGTCAAGCCTGTCTGGTATTGGTCCTGCTTGCCTTTTCGAGTTGTCAGTCGTCCAGTTCGGAGGCGGCCAAAACACAAGGCCAAACTGCTGCCGCCCCTCCCCCGCCTCTCACCGTTCAGGTAGCCCAGCCAGTCGTGCGCACTGTGGTGCGGACCGGCCGGGGACAGGGCGCGTTGTTCGCCAAAGAGAGCATCATTCTGTCGAATAAGCAGGAGGGCTACGTCCAGCAAGTGTATGTTGACTTTGGTGACAAAGTAAAAAAGGGCCAACTCCTGGCCGAGATGGAGCGGGAAGAGTTGGCCCTGGAGGTCGAAGTCCAGGAAAGCGCGCTCAAACAGGCGGAAGCCAACTTTATCCGCGCCCAGGCTGAATACACCCGCGCCCAGGAGTTGGCTGCGGAAAACCTGATTCCCGAACAACGGTTGGATACCAACGAGGCCGACTATAAAGTGATGGAGGCGCGGGTCCGCACCGCAGAAAAGATCCTGGCTCTGGCGCGCAAACGCCTGCGCGATACCCGCATTGTTTCGCCGGTCAACGGCTTCGTCCAGGAACGCTTTATCAATCCCGGCGAATACAAGCAGGATGCCTCGCCCCTGCTCGAACTCGTCGTGGTCAACCCGCTCAAGCTACGTTCTCCGGTTCCGGAACGCTTTGCCGCGGTAGCCGAGACGGGCATGCCGCTCCGTGTAGAAGTCGAAGCGTTGCCTGGGCAAATGTTTGAAGGAGTCCTGACCCGCATGGCCGCCCGGGTGGACCACAAGACACGCTCCCTGCTGATTGAAGCCGAGATACCCAATCCTGACGGAAAACTCCGCCCCGGCTATTTTGCGCATATTACCGGCGTCCTCGGAGAGGAAGACGCCCTCTTTATTCCACGCACCGGCCTGGCGCGTTTTGCCGGTGTGGAGCGCATCTTTGTCGTCGAGGATAACATCGTGACCTCGCGAGAGGTCACCTCCGGCATGGAGGACGGGGACTGGATAGAAATTGCCAAAGGGCTTGTTGAAGGAGAAACAGTCGCCGTCAGCGCCCTCAACCGCCTGGCCGACGGCATGACCGTGCAAACTCAGGAAGTCGTTGGGTCTGTTGGGTCTTTGGGTCTCAAGGACTCAACCGACTCATGAGCCCTGTGGAGAGCGTATGATTCTTGCCGATGTGTGTGTTCGCCGACCCGTCTTTGCCACCATGCTGGTTGGGGTGCTCGTGGTGGCCGGCTGGTTTTCCTACAACAGCTTGACCCTGGAATTGATGCCCAAGGTCGAAATGCCGGTAGTGACGGTGACAACCACCCTGCCCGGCTCCGGACCGGAAGAGATTGAAGCCCAGGTGACCAAGATTATTGAGGAAGCCATCAACACGGTCAGTGGGATTGATGAGCTCCGGTCGGTCACCCGTGAGGGGTTATCACAAGTGATTGTCCAGTTCGTCCTGGAGAAAGACCTTGGCATCGCCGCTCAGGAGGTCCGCGATAAGGTGGGCACAATCCTCGCTGATCTGCCCGAAGATGCGGACCCGCCGATTGTCGAGAAGTTTGATATTGATGCCACCCCGATTGCCACCATTACCGTCTCGGGCTTTCGCAGCCTGAAGGAGCTGACCGAAATCGCGGAAAACCAGGTTAAAGAGCCGCTGGAGTCGGTGACCGGGGTTGGCGCTATTGATGTATTGGGCGGTCGGAAACGGGAAATTCAGATTCTGATAGACCCCGACCGACTCAAGGCATACGGGCTGGCCATCCGAACGGTTGCGGAGGCCCTGGCCAAGCAGAACGTCGAATTTCCGGGCGGACGCATCACGCAGGAGAGCGGAGAGACCATCTTACGCACGCTCGGACGGGTCAAATCGGTCCGCGAGTTCGAGGATATCGTGGTTGCCACCAATGACGGGGTGCCCATTACCCTGGCCGATATTGGCCGGGTCGAAGACGGCGTAGAAGAGCCACGCTCACTGTCCCGGTACGACGGCAAGAACGCTGTGTCGCTTATCATCCGTAAACAGTCCGGATCGAACACGGTTGCTGCGGTCGAGGCGGTCAAGGAGCGCTTAGCTGAGGTTCGTCAACTCCTCCCGCCGGGGGTCGAGGCGCTCGTCACCCGCGATCAGTCAGGATTCATCAAGGCTTCCGTGCACGAGGTCCAGCAGCATCTCATCCTGGGCTCGCTGTTTGCCAGCATCATCGTGTATTTCTTTCTTGGCAATCTGCGCTCGACACTCATTGCCGCGGTCGCGATTCCAGTGTCCATCATCTCGACCTATACGCTCCTGGCCGCGGCCGGCTATTCCCTCAACCGCGTCACCCTGCTGGGGCTCACCCTGGCCGTCGGTATTGTCATTGATGACGCGATTGTCGTGCTGGAAAACATTTATCGCTACATCGAAGAAAAGGGCATGAACGCCTTTGAGGCCGCGCGCGCCGCCACGGCCGAGGTGGGTCTGGCCGTCAGCGCCACCACCCTGTCGCTGGTGGTTATCTTCATTCCGGTTGGCTTTCTCAAGGGGATCGTCGGCATGTGGCTGAGCAGCTTCGGGTTTACCATGGCGTTCTCGATCATGGTCTCCCTGCTGGTCGCCTTTACCCTCACGCCCATGCTGTGCTCGCGCTTTCTGCCCAAACATCTCGATGAACATGCTACTGCTCACGCCCATTCCTCACGCGAGTCACGCTTCTACCGGCTCATCGATCGTTCCTATACCGCCATGCTGAAGTGGTCGATGCGCCACCGCTGGGCGATTGTGTGCCTCACCCTGGGCGTGTTTGTTTCCACCCCTTTTATTGCGGGTCTGGTCCGCCCCAGCCTGATGGCCAGCGACGACCGGGGGGAGTTTGAAATCAATATCAAGACACCGCCCGGGTATTCTCTGGCGCAAACCGACGCCGTGACACGCCAGATTGAAGAAGAAATCCGCCCCCTTCCCGGGGTGAACCATCTGCTGACCGAGATTGGCTCGACCGTGGGTGAGTCGGTGACAAAGTCGAAAATTCTCGCCACCCTCACGCATTACTCCGAGCGGGACCTTCACCAGAGTCAGATCATGGATTTGGCCCGCGAGAAGGTCCAGGGATTTCCCAATCTCAGAATCAGCGTGGACCAGATTCTGCCGGTCAGCGGTGGGGGTCTCCAGAATGTGGATGTCTCTTACAACTTGCGCGGCCCGGACCTTGAAACGCTCCGAGAATACTCTGAGGACTTGAAAACCCGCGCCCATCACATGCCCGGCCTGCGTGATGTGGACTCGACCTTCGAGGGTGGGAATCCCGAACTCCAGGTCCATCTCAACCGCCGCAAAGCCTCCGACCTCGGCATTGAGGCCGCAGATATTGCCTCGACCCTGCGCATCATGGTCGCAGGTGAGAAAATTACGACCTATCGTGAAGGCGATGAGTTATACGATGTGCGTCTCCGCCTGACACCGGAGAGCCGGAATCGGCCGGAGATCATTCAACAGGTGGCGGTTCCGTCGGCATCGGTTGGACAGGTCATACTCAATAATGTGGTCAATATGGTTCCCGGCACCGGCCCGGTACAAATTGACCGCCAGAATCGGCAGCGTCAGATTACGCTGACCGCCAATCTGGCCAAAGACAAGGCGCTCGGCGACGCGATTGCCGACATCGATGCCGAGGTCGAGGAAATGAGCCTGCCACTGGGCTATACCACCGGGGTGACCGGCATGGGCAAGATGTTTGAAGAGATGATGGAAAGTTTTCAGATCGCCTTTCTGTTGTCCATTATTGGCATGTATATGGTCCTGGCAGCGCAGTTTGAGAGTTTTCTGCATCCCATTACCATCATGCTGTCTCTGCCCCTGGCCGTGCCCTTTGCCCTGCTGGCACTGTATATCGCCGGCCAGCATTTGGCCTTGTTCGCGATTCTGGGCATGCTGTTGTTGTTCGGGATTGTGAAGAAAAACTCGATTCTGCAAATTGACCATACGATCAATCTGCGGGCCGCCGGCCTGCCGCGCGATGAAGCCATTCTACAGGCCAACAAGGAACGGCTACGCCCGATTCTGATGACGACCCTGGCCCTGGTGGCCGGCATGATTCCCATTCTGATCGGTCAGGGTCCGGCTGCGGAAAGTCATCGGGGCATTGCGATCGTGGTCATTGGCGGACAGAGTTTGTGTTTATTGATCACCTTACTGGTGACACCCGTCGCCTATTCCTTATTCGATGACATTGAGGCATGGCTGGGCCGCACGCTTCCGGCTCTGAGAAACCTGCCGCGCCGCCTTTTCCGCCGGAGGCCGGTGCAGGAATCGCCTCCGGTCCCCGACCCAATACCGCCTCCGGTCTCGGCCCGAATAAAAGAAGAGAAAGCATTCGGGGACTGAAAGGGATCAATCCGCATGGCTGAATTTCTCGGAGTCTGTGTATCCGTTCTTAATGCAACTGACGCTTCTGTGTGGCCGCCCGTTATTCCCGCGAAAGAACATCACTCCTGTGAAAACGGGGGCCGGCCCTTCGAATCCGCTCCACGACGCCCAGGACGAACGTGAGGCCGTTTGTGCTGAGCGTAGCCCGAAGGGCGGAGTCGAAGCATAGATGCCGGATCACGTTCGGCATGACGGGAGCCTCCTGCACGGCTACAGCCTAACGTGAAACGCTCTCGATTTTTCGGAGCTTTTGCTTCGTTCTTAGTGCAGCACGGCTTCGAGCAGTCCGACGACCCGCGCGATGTCCTTGTCTGGAATTTCGTCTATGAGCTTCGCCGCCCTCTCCCGTAATTGGCGTACCGGCGCAACGTCCTCAAAGTACAGCATTTCATAGGGTTCAATATCCAGGCCATCGGCCAGCCGAAGCAATAAATCCAATGTTGGGCTTTGTCTCCCTACCTCTACCCGACTCAAATATTTTGCGCTTATCGCTGCTCGGTCCGCCAAGTCTTCCTGAGAGAGCTTGTGCGACTTCCGTAACTCCTTGATTCGTCGTCCGACCAGAATCTTCCTATCCATGACCTGACGGCCAAGTGTAGAGAATTCCGGCAAGCTAAATAACTACTGATAAATATATATTGACATTATTTCTATTTATCAGTAGATAGACTAGCCTTATAGAGGGATTAAAAATATATAAATCTCTTCATAGATAGATAAATTCTTTATTTCATCAGCACAAAACATTACACCCGAAGTGAAAGAGTGAGGTCTGGAAGGCTAGAGCCAAGTACTAACCATAGGAACCGAAAGGAGGAGTCATGAGTATAGTTGCACGAGTCAGAACGTATTTCTTTGGGGTCTTCTGCCTGATAGCGGGTCCCCTCATATCGGGAACGGTCATATTCACTACGAGTCCAGCGTGGGCAATCCCAATTGAGGCCGCTACGTCGGGCTTCTTTTATTCAACGGATCCTGACCCAAACGGTTTGACAACAACATGGTATATCCACTCTGGCTTTGACTCACTGGGTAACAACCTCGTGTGTTCCACCGTTGCTGAATCAGTCCTCCTCGCAGAGCCCACGGGAGCTTGTGACCCAGAGGAACTTGAGCTTGCATTCATTCCAGACACGCTCCGTAGTCACTGTCGAGTTGAGGGCACTCCAAGTATTTTTAATTACACGGTTACGGCGGGGACGGGCTGTCTGCCCTTTTCCTGCCTTGAGGAGGCGGCGAAAACTTGCTCAGTTCAAACTAGGGGCACGGCAAAACTGGAGGGTGGAAGCGGGCTGGCGAAAGGTTCGAGCGGGAGTCTCACCTACACGCAAACTTTTACCTACACTGATTTAAACGGGGGAACGATCAATCAAAAAACACAAGGGGATTTTGAATTTGCTGTTCTCCCTTCCACGCAAGCGAATAATGACTTGATGGCGGCAGTTAGGGGGGGGGATCAGGAAAAGGTCCTTACTGCCTTATTCCAAGGGGCGGACGTGAACGTGCGGGACGGAGCCAACGCCAACGAAACGCCCCTGTTTTACGTGGACAAGCCCGAAATATTTGAGTTACTGCTTGCCACCGGGGCGGCTCTGAATGTGCGTAATGATTACGGTATGACGCCCTTGCATGATGCGAGCATTTCGGGCCGCATTGAGATAGTCCGACTCCTGCTTGAAGCTGGGGCCGCCCCGTACGCGCGCGATGAACTCGGCCGGACACCCTTAGATTGGGTGGAAGACCTGTACTGGGGAGTTCCACAAGCCAGTGACGAACTTATCCAACTCCTGGAAGATGCCGGAGGGCAATGAGCGGCAATCGTTCGATGTGGTTCCTCTGCGCGGGTTACGGGTGTTGTTAAAAAGGTCCCATAGGGAGAATTGACCTAGAGGATCCCGCGTTTCTGGGGGGTAGCTCTCATTTCAAGGATGTTATGCACTTTTTTCCTGCGATTCTTTTTCCTCAGAGAAATCGCTGACTTGTCGGAGCGGCCTCCGCAAGGAGTAGTGGGCGATCCCGTTAAAACCTTAATAATATCAATAGGTTGGCACAAGTTCCT
>JAJDZM010000061.1 GCA_022824615.1 Candidatus Binatia bacterium
ACGCCGATGATACGGCGTTTGAGCGGACTGTTGACTTTCTGGGCTCGCTGAACTGAGCAGTCCTGTCTCATCTGCTATGACCCTCAGTGTGAAAGCCCTTGCCCTCAGCCTCCTGTCTGTGATCGTGCTGGGTGCCGCATACACAGGGGGATACGCCTTTCTGCTGTCCCGTCACGAGCGGGCCGTCCAGCACGCGGCCCTGCAAAAGACCATGTTTTTCTCTCTGGTCGGAGCGGGGAATACGGGTGCGCTTGAAACCGGCATGCAGATGTTTGACAGGGTGCGTAGGCTGGAGGTCCAGGCGGCCCCCCGTTTTATGGATTTTCTGTGGCAGGCCCCCGAAACCGGAACGCCAAACGCCCGTATTCTTGAGGACTGGGCCGGACGTTTCTTTGCTTCATGTGAGGCTGCCGTCTGTCAGGACCTGTCTCTGCGTAGGCTCAATCTCCAGGAGATCAACCTGAGCGGAGCCCGTTTGGCCCAGGCCGATTTGAGTGGCAGCGATTTACAAGAGGCCGACCTCTCCGAGGCGGATTTGAGCGAAGCTGATCTGCACGGCGCGAACCTGACCGGGGCACGCTTGGTTGGCACCCGCCTGCGCTATGCCAATTTTCTGGATGCCCAACTAACGCAGGCTGACCTGGAGAACGCCAACTTGTCAGATGCCGAGCTGCAGGGCGTTAATCTCGGCCACGTCAATCTGCAATGGACAAAGCTGAACCGGACCAATCTGACCGGCGCGAATCTGGCCGGGGCCAATCTGTATGGCGCTGACCTGCGCGGTGCAAAGCTCGAAGGGATCAAGCTGCCCGGAGCCATTCTGGTGGGGGTCGATCTTATTGGCGCCGGTCTTATAGCAGCGGACCTGCAAGGGGCCGACCTTGAAGAGGCTGATTTGATTGAGGCCAAGCTGCGTGGCGCAAACCTGGCCGGGGCGAACCTGAAAGCGGCGAACCTGCATAAGGCGCATCTGTTTCAAGCCAATCTGACTCAGGCAACGCTTGCTGGCGCGGATCTGTTTCAAACCAATCTGGTGGGCGCAAGCTTAGCCGGCGCTGACCTGAGTAAGGCGGAATTAAAACAGACCGACTTCAGCGGGGCGAACCTGAGAGGGGCGAATCTGTCGGGAGCCAATCTGGCCGGTGCCGAGTTGTCCGGCGCGGAAATCGACGCTCACACCCAACTGGATGAAAAATGGCGTCTGGTTTGGAATATCGTCAACGAAAAGGGCAAGGTGACCGGTCTGGCCGGTGCCAACCTGCGGGACGCCGCCCTGGCCGGCGTGACCTTGGAGGGTGCCGATCTGAACGGAGCCGACCTGCGTGGAGCCATCCTGCGTTACGCCATCCTCACCGATGCCGATATGACCGGCAGCTTGCTGCAACGGGTGGATTTGCACGAGGCCGACCTGGCCGGGGCGAATCTGGAAGGGGCCGATTTAAGCGAGGCGCAGGGACTGACCAGAGAACAGCTCGAATCGGCCAAAACGTATCAGGCCGCCCGGCTGCCCGACTATCTGAACGGGCGGGAGTAAACCGGCATGGATTGACCGTCCAGCTCTCACAGTGAGATGATCAGCGTACTGGTTCATCCTTGCTTACGCGAGCTGCTTCAGAAAGCCCAGCAGTGTCTCGGTCACCTGTGTGGGGTGTTCCATCTGTACCCAATGACCGGCGCCCTCGATATACACCTTCTCTCGGAGGTCCGTCACAAAGTGGTCCATCAGATCAACCCAGCCGCCACCGCCAAAAGACAGAACCGGGTCTTTTTCCCCGGCAATAAAGAGGGCGGGCCGTTCGATCTTGGCGTTCTCCAACTGTGGGGTCAGCTCAAGATTGCGATCAATATTGCGGTACCAATTAAGCGGACCGCGAAAGCCGCTCCGCTCGTACTGGGCGACATAGTAGTCGAGGTCCTCTGGTGTCAGCCAGTCTGGAAGCGTGTCCGGTTCGGGCAGGCCATCAAGAAATTTCGCGGTCGCGGGTTTCTGCATCAGCATGGCATTCGCCGGGGCGTCGCCGGACGCGATATAATAGGTCAGGCGTAAGGTCTTGCGAATATCCGCTTCAAACTCCGCTTCCGCCACTCCTGGTGTCTGGAAGTAGACGATATACCAGAAATTATCCCCAAAATTTTCCTGCTTGGTCATGGTCCCGGCCTGCCCGCGCACATAGGGAACGCTCAAGCCGGCAACGGCTTTGACCCGCTCCGCGTGAAGCAGGGCCGTATGCCAGGCAACGGGCGCCCCCCAATCGTGGCCGACAACGAGGAACTGCTCGTGGCCCAGGGCGGTTGCCAGACCGGCGACATCATTGCTGAGGTCTACGATATTATAGGCATCTATGGCTTCGGGTCGATCGCTGCCCCCATAGCCACGCTGGTCCGGGACCGCAACCTGAAAGCCGGCTTCGACCAGGGGATCGATCTGATGTCGCCACAAATACCAGCACTGCGGAAAGCCGTGGAGGAGAATGACGAGCGGTCCATCGCCCTCGACAACCGTGCGCAAGCGAACGCCGTTGGTTGTGATCATCTGAAAATTCCGGTTTTGCATGGACGAACTCATGAGAACTGCATCCCTTCAGGTCAGGCTTGTCGTATTGGGTTTCTTCACCCCACCCCCAGGCGGGGGTGAGGGTGTCGCTATCTACTTCGCGCCCGGCTGTCCTTGGGCTATATCGGCGATGGCCGGACGATAGCCGGTGTCCTTTTCGTAGCGCTCGATTTCCTTTGCCACGGCGTTCATGGCCCCACCAATCAGCGTGTCGTGATCCGTTCGGCACCACTCTCTGGAAGACACGGCCCGGTCGGCGGAACTCTGAACGTGGGGAAAGACTTCCTTGGCCAATAGCTCATAGGAGTTGAGACAGGCCTGCCGCTCGGCCCAGTCATTGGCCATCAGCATATAGCAGCCAAAGCCGCCGGACTGTTTGGTCAACCGTTCGAGTTGAGCGATCGCATCATCCGGCGTGCCTATGACAGCGGTTCCGGACTCAACCAGCGCTTGGGGCCATTTGCGCGGGTCTGACTCCTCCGGAGCGAGGGGCAGGGCTACCACGTTCTGGAAGTAATCGACCCAGTCATAGATACCGTACTCAACCTCTTTGAAGGCCTGTTCTCGGGTGGGCGCGATATGCATCGGTCCGACCAGGCGCCAGGAGGACCGATCAACCGTCTGGCCGTATTCCTTGGCCTGGTCGTTCCAGACTTTCCAGTGGTCGCCCAGAACGGCAAAACCGCCCATGCTGGTCGCGCCCAGCGAGAGCAGGCCGGCGCCGTAACGTCCCGCGGTCCGGGGACCGGCCGGCGAGACGGTTGCCGCGACCGCAATTTCAAAATGTGGATAGGTGTATGGCCGGAGTTGGAGGCGGGCATCTTTCAGGGTGAACCAGTCGGTTTCCATATTGACCGGTTTGTCCGAGGTCAGCAACTGAATGATCGCGCCGAGCGACTCTTCCATGCGTATGCGTTGCGTGTCGGGAGGGATGCCCATCATATAGGCATCCGAGGGGAGAGCGCCTGGGCCGACGCCGAACATGGTCCGCCCGCGCGTCATATGGTCGAGTTGAACAATACGGTCGGCCAGGATCAAGGGATGATGATAGGGCAGAGAGCTGACACCGGTGCCCAAGCGAATATGGTTCGTCCGCTGGGCCGCTGCGGCAATAAACACCTCGGGTGAGGCAATGATCTCCAAACCGGCCGAATGGTGCTCGCCGAT
Organism: Candidatus Binatia bacterium; assembly: GCA_022824615.1. GTDB lineage: Bacteria > Desulfobacterota > Binatia > Bin18 > Bin18 > Bin18. Next base: position 3,722 of record JAJDZM010000061.1, read on the forward strand.
CCAGGCTTCGTCATAGCCCAACTCGTCCAGGCGAACGATGAGTTCCAGGTCGCGTTCAAGGGCGAGGGTGGGGTTTTGACCCGCGGGATGAAAGGGGGCCATAAAAATGCCAAAGCGTAACGGGCGTTCCATACTATCCTCCAGTCCCGGGCGCGGCGGCCAGTCTTTTCTGGTCAGGCTGCCGTTCTCGCCCGGTGATGCAACACGAGACAATCGAACAACGTCAGCAAACCATAGCGGACTCTCCGCTAGGGCTCAATGCGCGATATGGCGTCTTAGCTTGTATTTCCCCCTCACCCCGGCCCTCTCCCCCAGGGGAGAGGGGTGGTCCTTCACGCCTCAAGCAGACCTAAAGCCTGATAGGTCGCGTGTTCAAAGCGCTCGTACACGGGAATGGCCTTGACATCAAAAAAGGGCAGAATCTGCATCATAATGACGCCAGTGACCCGCTTGGTCGGATCAATCCAATAATAGGAGTTGAAAATGCCAGCCCAGCTCAGGCTACCGGCCGAGCGTGCCCCTGGCAGCGCGCTGGTATTAATCAAAAACCCCAGGCCGTGTTTATGTACGACGCCGGGGGAGAATTTCACATCGTTGGAGAGCGGTGGGACGGCGGTGGTCATGTCTCCGGCAGCGAGGTCGCCAATATGGTTCTCCGACATCAGCGCAACCGTCTCGGGCTTGAGGATCTGCTGCCCGTTATGGCTGCCGCCTTTGAGGATCATCTGGGTAAAAGCCAGATAGTCCGCGGCGGTCGAACTCAGACCGTGCCCACCGCTCTGGTATTCGGCATCGGGGGTCACCAACTCAATATCCGTCGGGGCGAGTGTGCCGTCTTCACCGCGCTGATGGACGCTGACCGTGCGGGCCTCCTGTTCCGCCGAACGGGTAAAACCGGTGTCCGTCATGCCCAGCGGCTCAAATACATTCCGGGCCAGATAGTCACCCAGAGTTTGGCCACTGACCGCCTCAACCAGTTGGCCAACCCAATCCGTATTGATCCCGTACTCCCAGCGTTCTCCCGGATCGCACACCAGCGGCATATTCAACGCCGCTTTTTTGCCGCTGCCAATGCCCGGCTCTCCGGTTGCCTGCTGGTATTGGCCGAGACCGGGATTCCAGATTTCATAGCCAAACCCGGCGGTATGGGTCAGAATTTGACGGGCGGTGACGGGGCGTTTCGCCGGACGGAGTTGCGGCTGTCCGGCGGCATCAAACCCTTCCAGCACCTGAAGTTGGGCCAGAGCGGGCAGGATTTCTCCCAGCGGCTGGTCAAGGCCGAATTTGCCCTGTTCGTAGAGCTGCATGGCCGCGACCGAGGCGACCGCTTTGGTCATGGACGCGATGCGAAAGACCGTGTCGGTTGTCATGGCCGGGCCGGCATTGAGCCTGCGCGTCCCAAATGCGCCGGCGTACACCGGACCCGAGTCAGTGGCGACTGTGGCGACAACACCCGGAACATCCCCGGACTCCACCGCCTGATTCAAAACACTATCAATCTGTTGCATGGCTCTCCCTCCCTTTCATTCCTGCGCATCTGGCGTGACTCTGATGGCTACGGTCTTGCCCGACTCCACCCGGCTCACACGTGGCCGCGCAAAGCCCAACCAGGCAAGCCAGTATTTGTTGTTATAGGCTTCGCCCATGCGTTCGACGATAGCCGCATCCGTAAAAATCTCGGCTTTGCCGGTAAACGTAGGACCGTCTTTCCCTCCGACGGTGATACGCACCGCGTTGCGTCCGTCCAGAATACGCTTGGCTTTATACGAGCTTGGTGAGGCGGTGAGATAGATCACCTCATCGGCATACCAGAACCAGACCGGCGCTGCGCTGCCCCACTCGCCGCTCTTGCGTTTGGTAGAAACATAGATCTCCTTCGCTGTGTGGAGTTGGGCAATTGCGCTCTCATCAAGCGCATGAACCATGCCCGGAATGAGCCCGGCCAGGCCGAGCATGAGCAGGATAAGCAGTGCGGAAAAGGTAGACATCGTTTCCTCCAGAAGAACGAATCATTCTCCTTCGAGCGCGTCCGACAAACGCACGAAGGCGTTAAAAAAATCTTCTTTGAACTCCTGGACCACGGCCGCGGCTGACATCTGGCGGTTCATCAGTCCAACCCCCTGGCCGACCCAATAGGTTGCCAATTCCCTGGCCCCGGCATGACCGCTCTGGGAGAGCTTGTCCACTCTACCCAGGGCGGGCTCGGTGACCAGGGACTGTAAGGGCATCGGCAGGGGCGTGGGACTATCCTCCGTCTCCCAGGCATCGGTCCACGGAGACCTGAGCTGGCGCGAATACTTGCCCGTGCGGGCCTTTGACCTCACCGTGTCACGGGAGGAGGCGTGCAGCATCTTTTCCTTGACGATTGGATTGGTTTCGGCCTCGCTCGTCGTCAGCCAGACCGAACCCGTCCAGACCCCGGCGGCCCCCATGGCCATGCAGGCGGCCATTTGACGGCCCGTCACAATGCCGCCCGCGGCTAAAATCGGGATATCGCCATACGGCTGGATGGCTGCATGAATCTCGGGAATCAGCACCATGGTTGAGACATCGCCGCAATGGCCGCCTGCCTCTCCGCCGGCAGCAATCAGCACATCAACTCCGGCTTGTACCTGGCGGATGGCATGCTTTTTTGCACCAACCAGGGCGGCCACCTGGACGCCGTGCCGTTTACCCATCTCCAGCATGATGGTGGGCGGGACACCCAACGCATTGGCCACGAGCTTGATCCGATGCGAAAAGGCCACCTCCAGGGTTTCGGCTGCACCGCTGGCCTGCATATTCTGGCTGGCCCGGAACGTCTCGTCGCGAAAGCTGTACAGCCCTTCCGCTGGGATATCGTGCTGGGCCAGAATCCCGGCCGCGAACTGGAAATACTCCTGGGGAATCGCCGCCTCGACCTTGTCCCGATTCAGTCCGCCCACGCTCACCTCGGCCATCTTGTTGGGGACAATCAGATCGATACCGTACGGCTTGCCCTCAATGTGCGCATCAATCCAGCGCAACTCTTCTTCCAGGCGGTCCGGCGGATGGGCGACCGCGCC
>JAJDZM010000019.1 GCA_022824615.1 Candidatus Binatia bacterium
CGGGTCGCACCCAAACTCGCCGATGTTCGGACCCCTGCTCCACCGGCATCGGTTGGCGCAAGAACGTCTGAAGCGAACTGGCGTTGTCGGTCGGATTAGCCTTTCCGACTGGCAGGCTCCATCATGAGCGCGAACAGCGAAACTACGATCGAGGTTCTTCCATGACACGGAGAGCAAAACGCGCGCAATCCCCATGCGTCGACGTCTGCCGTGTCGACCCGAGGACGGGATGGTGCCTGGGCTGCGGCAGGACCGACGCTGAGATCAGGGGATGGGTCAAGCTCACACCGTTCCGCCGAAAACGGCTTGAACGGGAGCTCGCGCAGCGCGTAGCGAAGCTCGAAAAGCGCACGCCGCTGGAAGACGAATGAACGGGCAACGATCACCATTTACAATCAAAGAATCCTGTTTCTGATGACATTTGCGCTGCGTTCTAGAGGCCGCGGTCGGCCCTGGACGGTGAGCGCTGCGAGGCCAGCGCCAATTAGACCATTCCGGATGTCCCGGCATTCGCTCCATGCCGCCCCCAAACAGGTCACCAGAAGGCAGCAGGGATGAACGGCTGATCTACTGTAGTGGTCGCGACCTGTACCGGAGCAACCAACTGGCAGCGCTGCCCCCGAGAGCCAGAGGTACCATGCGTTCAACGCAGGGTGCCATTGCACGGAAAATGGGAACGCCTATTCGTCGGCGGGGTCACAGCGTTGCACGGACGGTTTGACGCCGGAGAGCAGACCAGAGAAACCCCGAGGCGGGACCCGCGGTGAAGATCATCTCATGGAACATGGCGCGCAGGCATCAGCCGTGGCGGTGCCTCCTCGACATGGACATCGATTTGGCGCTGCTTCAGGAAGCGTGCAGGCCGTCCCCCGATGTCGCGGAGCGCATTCAGGGCGACCCAAATATCGAGGTCAATCCGGGGCCATGGGAAACCATGATCGTGGAGAGCAGACCCAAGTACCGGACGGCGATCGTCAAGCTCTCGAACCGCATCGAGGTCGAGTGGATCGAAGCAAAGCCTCTCGCGGAAGCGAAGTACCGGGACCTAGTGGTCAGCTGGCCCGGGACGCTTGCCGCCGCCCTTGTCACGCCACCCTCGGGCGATCCCGTGATTGTGCTCTCGATGTATGCGCAGTGGGTCAGCACCAGCGTTCGGGCAAGCGCGAACTACATCGTATCCGACGGTTCCGCCCATCGCGTCGTGTCCGACGTGTCCACCCTCATCACGAAAGCGGACGGGCACCGCATCCTGGCCGCAGGCGACATGCACATCCTGCGCGGCCATGGTGAATACGGCAATCCCTACTGGGCCGCCCGCTACCAGACCGTCTTCGACCGAATGGCGGTCATGGGACTGCCCTGCATCGGGCCGGAGTACCCGAACGGCAGGCAGGCCGATCCCTGGCCTGATGAGCTGCCGCGGGACAGCAGGAATGTCCCTACTTATCACTCCAACAGGCAAAGACCAGAAACCGCAACACGCCAGCTGGACTATGTATTCGCGTCGCAGGGCCTCACCAAGTCGCTAAGCGTGCGGGCCCTCAATGCGGTCGAGGAATGGGGACCGAGCGACCATTGCCGAGTTCAGATCGAACTTTCGGAGAATGTTTGACGGCGGCGCCATCCATGAGGCAATCCCGGTAGGCATCCCATGCCGATGATGGTCCGAGACAACCTTTGCGCCGCCCGCACTGCCGCCCTGGATTGCTCGGGGCGCGCCGCGTGACCCCACCGTCCGGCTTCGAGCTGCCGGCGCCCAAGGCGACGCGCGACCTCACCATGGACGATGGCGCGCCCATCCATGTCGTCCGGCACGGCAACCCGTCCGGGCCACGGGTGGTGTTGAGCCACGGCAACGGCTTCGCCGGCGATTCCTATTTCCCGTTCTGGTAGCACATGCTGGAGCGTTTCGACCTCGCCTTGTTCGACTTCCGGAACTGCGGACGCAATTCATTCCATGCGGCCGAGCCCCACAACTATCCCCGCTTCGCGCGTGACAACCTGGCGGTGCATCGCGCCATCGCCATAGCGTGGGGCGAGAAGACCACCGTCGGCGTCTTCCACTCGATGTCGGCGATTGCGGAGTTGCTCGCTGTCATCGAAGGCGTCTGGCACTGGGATGCGCTGGTGCTGTTGGACCCGCCCGTGGTGCCGCCTGTGGACCATCCGCTGCGCGCTTCGTTTTTGGCCGCGGGCGAGATACTTCGCGATGCCGCCCGAAACCGCCAGTCCCGATTCTCTGACCCCGCCGAGCTGGCTGAAGTGTTTCGTACCCTGCACCGCTTCCGCCGCATGCGCAGAGGAGTTGCGGAACTCAACGCGCGATCGACGTTGCGCTTCGTTCCCGCCGACGGCGCCTGGGAGCTCTGCTGTCCGGGGCCGGTCGTAGCCGGTCTGTATACCGACGTGGCAGCATTGCCGATATGGCAGGAGGCTGGCCCGCCCGCGCGACCGATGCTGATCGTGGGCTCGGACCCGGAACTGGACGGGGCGCTGAAAACCTCACGGCGTTGCCCGGAATTCTGCGAGCTTCACGGCATCGAATACGCCGCTGTGCCTGGCACCACCCACCTCCTGCAGGTCGAGGAACCGGAACGACGCTTCGCCTTGTTCCATGGTTTCTTCCTGAAGCACGGGATCACCGAATAAACGCGCTGTCAGCCACCATCTACATCCAGCAATTGGACCCGGCGCTCGACGCGGAAATCAAGTCTGGCGGGTCCAACCCATCTCCTCGATCGTTCGGACTCGTGCTCCACCGGCATTGGTGGGCTCAAGAACGTCTGAATTGGCGCCTGCGCAGGAAGCGAGGCCTGCCCGACCGGCTCGCCCGCCTCCTTTCCTAGAGTGCCGTCCCGGGTCCGGCCGATGCCTCCTCCCGATGCGCCTCCACACACCCGGTGCTCCGCAGCAAACTCGAAACTCGTCGCCTGCATGGTCGCCGTCTGGCGATCCTCGCACCCTTGGCCATCCTGAGGAGCTTCGCCCACACCACGACTTCCGGCCCCTGTCCAAACCGGCCGAGGTGGCTGATCGGCAGTTCGTCCGGGCTCAAATGCGGGCACAGTTGCCCAACGCCAAGCTGCCCGTTCCGGGCGCTGGGCGACCAGCTCCGGATGCTCCACGTAGTTGGTCATGGCGTAGATCAGGCCCCCGGCCAACGGGCAGCGTGCGAGTTCCTCGATCTCGTGGTGGTGACGGGGATCGGCGAATGGCATCAGTAGTTCCCCGACGTCGGCCTAATGAGCGGTTTTGATGGCCTAGCGAAGCGAGAGCGTCGCGTGACTGTCAGTTGACAGCCGCGCGAATACCAGAACGGATCTCTGGGAATTCTTCGATCTACTTATGGAATTGCCTACGTATTTCCACGCTGAAGGAACCCTCCCAAAGGCCGACACCAGTGATCGCAAATGAAGCTGATCCGGTCCACGACCTTTGAGAGAGACCGCCGACAATCGGGATCTAGCCGGGGGGCGGATACGGATCATTACCAGGAGGTACGGTATCCGAGTCGCGTATGGTTCCGTCTGGACGATGGATGACGAGTTCCCCACCACCATCATTGCCGAGGATTTCGCGGGCTCGGTCGATTGCTTCAGCCTGAGTGTCGGTCAGTGCACTGGCACGATCTGATTGGGGTTTGACGACCGCCCAACCATCATCACGCGGCACTACATGGCGTTCATTGCGGGACATTACAGATTTCCCATACATACAGACCAACTGCTGCGCACACTAGATGGGAATTACTGAGTTTCCAATCAAGGGGGTGCCCTTGCTGAGCATTCGAGTCGCCACGCATCCGTCGGTCGACCGCCTGACACGCTCTGCACCGGCCTAGAAGGTGGAAACCATGGCAGCGATGCCCGCCACCGGTACTCCGTGCCCAGTTGATACTGAACGGCGTGAAACACTGAGCGCAGATCGATACGATGGAGAATGCCAAACCGCGAGGCGACGGCAAAGCTTCAATTTACCGCCATTCCGCGTCGGTCACATCGGTTTCAAAGCGTTCGCAAGGGCATCTATACTCCTCCTGATCGGTCTTGTTCTAGCCTGTGTTGCTCTTCAATTCTAGTGCCGGAACCGACCTGGACATACCACGTCGGACAATCCCACTCACATTTTTTGGGTGAAGCTCTGAAACCAAGCAGTGTTGACGGTCCGGGCCGGAGGCCTACCGCCGGGATACACGCCACGCACGTAAGGATATGACATGGAAGCACGCGCAAAAACTGTAGAAGACTGGTTTGCAATGATTAGAGATGGACAGATTACCTTGCCCCGATTTCAACGATTCGAAGCTTGGCGGGTACATCAGGTCGAGGGCGTGCTCGAAAACATCCTTCGGCAACCTTCGCTCCCGATCGGCACACTCTTAGTTCTTGAGGTAGGTGACCAAGAGCTCTTTGTTTCCCGCTCCCTTTCGGGTGCACCAGAACCAAGAGGCAGACCGCAATTGCATCTCTTGGACGGGCAACAACGTATGACCGCTCTATGGCGTGCCCTGACTGACAACTATCAAGACTTCACAGTTCTTGTATCGTTAGATGACGACATGCGTCCTCAGATTGAGATTTGTCGACGCTACGTGTCGAAATCCGGAACGCGTATGCCCCTTTGGGTCGATGAACCCGCCCAGACCTTTGCCCGGAAGTGCTTTCCAGTTTCACTGCTTTGCCCTGGATCGAAAGGGGAGCATGCCATGGATACCTGGACGGAAAGTGCGGGTACCGACAAAGCAACCGACAAAATCATCATAAAATTGCGCCAGCGCGTCGCTTCCTATTCGATTCCATTTCATTCGCTACCGGTTAGCACTGAGCAAGAAACTGCATTGGACGTCTTCATCAAGATGAACACTTCCGCATCACCTTTGAAGGACTTCGACATCGTCGTTGCACAACTTGAGGGCGCGATTGGAAATTCACTTCACGATATGATCGAAGATCTTCATGACAAAGTTCCAAGTGTTCGCGATTACGGCCGAGTGGAGGATATTGCTTTAGCTGTAGGCGCCTTACTTAACGATAAGCCTCCCTTGAAGCGCACTTACCTTGATCCCTCATTTGGGACTGATCTCGCAAATGTCTGGGACAAGGTGGTTTTAGGGCTCTCCCAAGGCGTCGCGTTTTTGCGCGACGAGTCTATCTATAATGAGAAGCTTCTTCCAACTGAAGTGGTTGTTTACTTGACTTCCGCTCTCTGGGCGAACATCCCATTAGATGGTACTGACGAAGAGGGACGGGCTCGAACCCTAATTCGAAAAGCGATATGGAGAGCGAGCTTCACTGACCGATACCTTAAGACTGCCACGACTAGGGCATTCGCTGATTACAGAGCGCTCAAAAATATAGTTGACGGTTTAGACGCACGGCCGCTACCAGATCTATTCGACGAATCTCAGAATGCTCTTCCTAAGGCCAACGAGTTGTTACGTGGGGGATGGCCGGGACGCAAGGATAGGCTAGGTCGCGCTATAATGGCGGCCTCATTGAACGGTGGCGGCTATGATTTCGCTGATGGTGGAAAAGCTACGGCAGATCGAGTCAGGCAAAGAGAGTACCATCACCTTTTTCCCAGGAGTTTGGTCGAACACAGTTTTCCTGACCACTTAGTAAATTCTGCCCTTAACTGCGCATTGATATCATGGAAAACAAATCGAAAAATCGCAGCAAAGACACCAAAACAGTATATTGATGAACGGGCTGCCGACGCAAATGCAACTCAAGAAGAGGTTCGGTTTCGATTAGAGAGCCACCTCGTGCCTTACGATGAATTGATTAACGGGGACTTCGAAACGTTCATCGCTGCGCGATGCGAGAAAATTCATGCAAGCATGGAGAAATTGACCCAAGGACTCATCCCCTTGCGCTACTGATTAGAGCCCTCCTCACCCCCACGCTACGGTGGAGCGACGTACAGAACGGCCATATCGCTCCTGGCCGCCGCCGTGGTACACTCAGGCGTTTGCTCCTGCGGGACCAGACCGCCGGGCACAGCGCCGAAGAACGGGATGGACGGATGCTTGTTGGTCCAGTAGCTCGGCACCGCATGGAACATGTGCGCCTTCCCTTCCCGGACTGCATCGAAACTCTCGAACGCGGGCACGAACTTTTCAGCCACGTACAGCTTGCCGGCCAGCTGCCCTTCGGAGGCCGCAGTGATCAGATCGGCGAAGCGCTGTGCGCCGGTTCCCAGTCTGGGAAAGTTCTCCAGCCACGTCGTGACCAAGTTCCATACACGCCGTCTCCGGCCGACGCCAGGGGCCCTGGCCCGGGTGCTCGGGCGTGCCGGTGCCCCCGGGTCTGCTGTTGGTCCTGGTTGTCGTGTCGTTTTCGTCGCAAGCGGCCAGCACGACCGAAGCACCGACGCCGACGGCACCGGAAAGAAATGTTCTGCGGTCCAATGCAGGAGTTCCTTGAACTAGGTGGTGGATTCTGTCGATCGGACGCCCGTCACCCGGCCTGAATACGGGAACCACTCGGTTCAGTGGCAGTTGTCTTGGCTGCCCTTACCCTGGGCGGGCACCGCACCTGCGGGCAAGTACGGCAGTCGCAGACTTCTACCCTGTTTCTGCCGAAGCAGCGTGGAAACCTGAGCCTGTCGAATCTGCGGGTACTCAACGCGGTCCTCTACGTGGCCGAGCACGGCTGCAACTGGCTTGGACTGCCGGTCTTCCGAATCCGCGCCAACCATGAATGCCGAAGATCACTCTGATCTACAACATCCTGCCCCCGAGCTCCGAATATTTCGTGAACACGCGCAAGTGAACCACATCCGAATGGCGGCGCCTCGATTCCAAGAGATTGCCTTCGGTAATGGTCTCTTCTCCGTAACTCACCGGCACGTCCAAGTGGTATGAGAATCCCAGATTCCGAGGTGTCGCATCGCCCAGGTCCTATACATGGTGAACCACAAGCCGATTGCAGTGGTGCTAATCGCCGTTGATCATGCCCATGGGCGCATAGTTGAGCATCTAAATGAACCAAGGTGTTCGCTCCAAAGCGTTGTGGAGCCTAAAACCGGTTCTTTCTTGACGCTGAAACGCAGCTGTCAAATAAGCTATGTTTTTTGCATATTTGATTGTGATTGGTTCACCGCACAAAGCATCAGTAGATGCCCAGTTCAACTTAGTCAAGCTCAATATCTGCTTAGCCATAGATTTGTGATCTGGCGGCGGGCGTTCTTTCGTGACTTCTTCGTCTTCGTAAACGTTAATTTCTAGTGCCTGTGGGGTCCCAATCGCCTTACGATAGGGATTGTACCCCGTTGTAGACAAATAAATCTGGTTACGTGCACCAATCATGTATCGGCCCCGCGCGAGTGAGCCGTCGCTCTCAGCCCGCTCGTCAAACAATCTCACTGGATGATGGCCATTGATCCATATGAAAACATATCTGCCGTGGGGTCGGACAGCACGTGCACCACGTCGAATAGCTTCCCTCTCGATATGGCTGAACTTGGCAGAATAATGGAAATAGACAGTTGGATGTTCTCGCAAGTCCAATCTTGAAAGCGTACTTCGAACAAGGTGTTCGTAGTGGCCTGCCCGCTCACGAAACGGTACTGCTTCGTTTCCTCCAGAATAAAATTCCCATCGACCATACTGATTGAACACGTTCGCAAAGCCCACAACCCGGTCGTCTCTAGACCAACGACTTGAAGTATAAGACAAACCAACGAAAAAATCGGCGTCCGGAATAGACTCAGGCAAGACCCAAGGCGTCACGCCGGTTTTCGCGACAATATTGAGCGCGAGATTTAGATCCTTGTAGTCAGGGTTCAAGAGAGTCGGGGTGTCGACCATTTGGCACGGTATCCCAGATTCCAGAAGGACTCTTTTTGCCACATAGTAAGGTGACTGCACATCATCAATTGCAAAGCCAGCCTCTGGGGTATGCACAAGCATCAAGCGGTTAAGGTCGGCATCGCCTCGCCATTCAGGATACTCGCGAACTAGCCTTTGGCATTCTTCGTCGATACTGATTCCTTGCGCTGTACTAACGAGAGACAGCCGTAGCTTCGTCGCAAATGTCCATTCCGAGCCTCTAAACCTGTATGATCCTAGCTGCAGTCTCTGTACTAGATTACGCATCTCATACTCAAAGCCCGGCTCGACCACAGCAATAATCTCAAGATCTTTTGGGTCATCCTTGTACGACCCGAAGCTAGTTATGCCTTCTCGGATATTTGCACTCGATCTCTTCCTGCCAAATTCCACTTCCGGTTCCCCGACCTGTTCCACACGGAGTGCCCTTCTGCCGTCACCATCTTGGGCCAGCCGTAGAGGTTTCAGCTCGAGGTCTATTGTCCTTGTTCCCAAACTGATCGGAAATATATCCATCGAGATTGCGCGAACAGCGGAAGCTATTCGCTCAGCTCGATGCCTCGCGGCACCCTTTACGGTCGAAAGCGCTGCTGCTTTAATCGACTTTGCCAGGTCAAAATCCGGTGCGATTTCTCGTGTAACCTGTTCTAAATGGTCACGCCGAAGGATGGGAAAGACCGAAGTGGCCGAACACTCATAGTCATCCTCGCCTTCCTGTATTTGGAGTACAACATGACGAGGCCCTACATCGGCGATACGGCCACGCACGAGGTTACCTTCGGCAGATGCATATGCCCGTAAACCAACTAAAGTATTTGCACCAAACTTCGCGGCCGCCTGGTCTACAGTCCAAATTGATTGTACGCGCGCAGTAAAGTCCACAAAAAGATATTGCCGCCGAAAATACGACCGAATACCCAGTACGTATGCAGGGATAATGCGTAGCACCCCCTGTAGCTCTTTGGGAATGCGCTGAAAAGTACCCTTTACATGAACGACGGCTCTTCCCTTTCCTAACTCGTCAATGACCCACCCTTGGGCCTGAAGCTTATCGCACATAACCTTCAACAAAATGCGTCTATCTTCCTTTTCGCCCTCGCGTGCGCCTGTTTCACCAATACCTTTCAACTGGTACAGATTGGTAAACTCGTGAGAGTCAATACCATGCACCCCGGCCAATCCGGTTGCAGGTGATGCGCGATCCTTCAAGTTATTCTCTAGTACAACCTCGGTCTCTATTGAGTCCAGCCGATAGGTCGGCGCTGGCAGACCAAGTCCTGCCATTTCATCACGCATCTTGCGAGTACCTTCTCGCAATGCCTTTACATAAGAGGCGCCCGTCGCATCCTTCATGCTCCTCAACCATTCCATGAGTTTTGCATTTCGAGGCACACTTTCAAGCTGCACTTCATCCAACTTAAACTTGTCAGGCATCTGCTCTGGCTGTCTCAAACTTCCAGGGCTCCTGACGACCAAAGCATCAGTGTACTTCTCGCAGAAAATCGGGCGGTTGATACCGTAATCGCGATGTGCCACGGCATTAACGATTGCTTCATCAATCGCTACTGCTGGGTACTCTGGCTCCGTAACAAAGCCTCCGTCAAGGGCCCGTCGCTCGAAAGTCTTGAAGAAACCGGACTCCCGAAAAAATGTTCTCAAATCGCGAATCTGCTGGGTCAGCGATCCGTCGAAGTTGCGATCGAAATCGGGCGTTGGACGCTCGTCCTCATCCTGGAATGTGCAATCGAACCGCAATACGCGAATATATGCATGCCCAAGAACTCGCTGTGGATTAAATGCAAAGAATAGCAGCCCCGCATTGGTCCATTCTCGCTTCGTGCTTCTGCCAACAGTTGCACCAGCGTCATATAGCACTTCAACATGGGATCTATCGTTCCGGATCTGGTTACTGCTGATGAATTCCTCGGCCACATGGCCATCCACGTCATCACCAACAAATTCGCATACGGACTGACGTTCAAAATCTACGACCTTACGATCCCGTTTAACCTGTTCGAGCTCATCCCCAACTAAACGAACCGTGCTTGGCCCTCGCCGGATCCAAGCAACGTCATCGCGGACACGACAGCAAAAAGTTCGCTCACTAGCCTCCACCATGAACAGAGCGATCTGGCGGTTCTCACTACCAACTGAAACATCGTGAATCTTCTTCTGGATGGCGGCCCCTCTCAAAGAATCGACGTTCAACAATGACGTCTGTTGTTCCTCGGTTAGGTGATTAATTCCAAGTACGTCGCCACTGCCGGAGACTCCCAATACCAACACCCCACCCGTCGCATTCGCGAGACCACTGATGGTTTTTTCTACGTGTTCTTTGGCAGAAGCGAGATTCGCCTTACTACAAACGCGCTTATGGTTCGATTGGCCGACTTGCTTTCGGTCGAAATTTTGGCCTTCAAAGTCGGTGTCACTGGGAAGAGTGATAAAGTCCAGGTGAGAGTCTGGCTGGTGATAGAAATCTCTGAAGTCAGGCTTCTTCACAGTCATCTCCATCTATGCCATTGCGCGACAATTCTAGTCGATTGCAATGGCGAAACGTCGCACGAACGTGGATACTGCCCCGCCAACGCACGATACCGATGGTCCTTCGGCCTTCCATCGGACCAACTCACTGGCCAGAAATTGCCAGTCCGCTCAGATGCAGGCGTAGGTGCGTAATCGCACATCATTCTGAGGAGAGGTCCATTCCCAACTGAATCGCCGCTCCGGTAACCGGTCCTAATGAATTTGTCCAAGCACAATGTTAGTGCGCGAGGGGCGTAGTTGCAGGCGTTCTTCGGTGTAGAGCCGATAGATCAGCTTGGCGTTCACCTGCCAGCCCTCTCGGTGCAGCCGCTCGTGGATCCCGCGATACCCATAGCGCACACGGGTCTCAGCGATCTCGCGGATACCCTTGCCCAGGACCACCTGCGGCGTCCGGCAGGAGGCGTAATGGTAGGTCGACCGGCCGCCCCCGAGCATCGCGCACGCGCCGGCTGCTCACCTACCAGACCTGCCGGACTTCGTCGACCAACTCTTGTAGGGCGCGGCGGTTGCCGGGCTCTCACCTCTAAATGCCGAACACGTCCGGATAGTCCGCGAACTGTGCGTTTAGGTCCTGATCATACCGGATTGTGATGGCGCGATAGCCACGATTGACGAGTTCGCATCTGAGGGTGGCGTCGTATGTCGCCTGGGCCGGCTGGTCGTGCACCGAACCGTCGCAAAAAATGCACACGTTCGGCCGATAGAAGAAGTCTGGGATGCAAGCCGGCTCTCTGATCGCGCGCTGTGCCTCGTCGGGCAGACGGTGATGGCTGTTGGCGAGAGCATCCAAGAAGCGACGCTCGATCTCCGAGCGCGAGTCCGTCAGCGAGCGTAGCCACGCAAGATGCGCTTCCCAATCGCGGCCGTCAAATCGGGGGAGAGACTGGCTAGCGGCCAAATCGAGCAGGGTTTGGCGGACGCGGTGCCGGTCAAGGAGCAGAGCCTCATGCTGGTTCCCAAAGCTCATCAGGCACTGGTAGCACGCCGCCTGGCAGCTTTCCCGCTGGTCATCGCCACGCTCGTCGAAATGGCAACGGCCGAGGGCCTCGCGCGCTACGCGCGCCAACGCGTCCGTCTCCTCCACCAGCCGCCGCAATACGCCGGCTCCACCTTCCGTAGCTTCGAAGAACAGGATCGCGCGGTGCGCGCCCAAACCGATGCGCTCTGCGCCTAGCTCCGCCTCCTCAAGCTGAAACGCTTGCTCGCAGCCGCGTTGCAGGGCGCATTGTAGCGTCGCCTGCAGGGCCGGATCGTCGCGCAGCTCGGGACGGGCGAATCGAACCAAGAGAGTGTTGTGCGTACTCTGCACGGCAAGCCGCACATTATCGACGCGCTGTGGCCGTGGCGGCGCAGCGCCGGCCGGCGGCGCATCGCTGAACACTTCGCCGCTCTCGAAATCCACCAGAAAGCCAGGGCGATCGGAAGCACGCCAGCCGTGGTTTATTCGTAATAGCGTCGCCGAAGGTGCGTAGACGAGACGCAGAACAG
>JAJDZM010000244.1 GCA_022824615.1 Candidatus Binatia bacterium
TATTTCTCCACACAGCCGAGATTGGGCTTGAGGCTATTGACCAGGTCGATATAGCGATCACCCACAAACAGCAGCTTGGTCTCCGCCGCGGTAATCATATATTCCAATTCCGGCGGCTTGGCCCGATAGTTCAGCGGTACAAAGGTCGCGCCCAGTGTCGCCGTGGCATAATATGCCTCGACGTACTCGTTACAGTTTGTCTGCAAGATCGCCACGCGATCACCCGCCTGAATACCCTGGTCACGCAAACTGCTGGCCAGTCGTTTGACCCGATCCAGCAGTGTTCCATAGGTCAGCCGGTTCCCTTCGAAAGCCAGGATCTCTTGGTCCGGAAACATCATCCCCGGAATACCGATGAACTGTGACGTATTCATGCCTGCTCCTTTACCAGCGCAAATAGATTTTGTTCCAGTCGTAAGCCTTCGGATAAATGCAGGTCAGCGCCCTGTCGGACGGCCCGTTTTGCCAGCCTTACAACCGTTGGATTATAACGGGACAGTGTGTATGCCAGAGATTCAGCTTCCGTCAAGAGGGTGGCCAAGGGAACCACCTGATTTACCAGGCCAATCTGGAGGGCTTGGTCTACCTCGATCCGCTTGCCGGTGAGGACCATGTCCAGAGCACGACCGAGTCCGATTGCCCTGGGGGCGGTCTGCGTCCCGGCAACTCCAGGGACCATGCCCAGGCCTGTTTCCGGCAGAAAGAAGACCGTATCATCCGCGGCAATGCACATATCACACAGCAGTGCCATTTCCATTCCACCGCCGACGGTATAGCCGTGGACCGCCGCAATGGTAGGTTGGGGCAGCCGTAACAGCAGCCCCCAGTTATCCCGTTGCCAGCGGACTTCACGCGCCCGCACCGGAGAGGGAGCTGAACCGAACTCTGAAACGTCTCCGCCGGTACAAAAGGCTGGGCCTTCGCCACGCAGGATCATGACCCGAACCTCGGGATCATCCCGGACAGCCTGAAGAATCTCGTACAGATCGTCCCGCATCTCCACGTTATAGGCGTTGAGCATGGCGGGCCGGTTGAGGCTGACAACGGCGATGCCGTCGTCTTTTTCGTACAGGACTGCGGGAGGGGACATACTTACTCTTTATGCCGAATAGACAATCCGGCCGTCAATAATCGTGGTGCAGACACCTGCCCGGCTTATCGCTTCAGCCGGGAGCCGCGTCACGTCGCTATCGAGGATAGCTATATCCGCACGCATACCAGTGATGATTCTGCCGACCTGGTTTTCCTCAAATCCAACCCAGGCGGCTGCGTGGGTGAACAGACCAATCGCCTCAAGACAGGACAAGCGTTCGGCGGGGTTAAGAGGAGTGCCGGTTCGGGACTGGCGCGTGACGGCAGCTTGAATCGCTGCCAGTGGGGCCTGCGGGGCGATCGGACAATCCGAACTGCCGACAGCTGGGATGTTATGATCCCGGAAGCTTTTTGCCCGGTACAGCCAATCGTGTACCTCTGGATCAACTTCCGCCGCATATTTATCGCCATAAAAATACAAAAAGCCCGGCTGTATCACCACCGCACAGCCCGTCTCGGCCAGGGTGTCGAGCAACGGTGGAGGGCAGAGCGTACAGTGTTCAATCCGATGACGACGATGACGGCGAGGTAGCCGTTCTTGGGCCTGCCGGATCGCGTCGAGGGCCGCGCAGACGGGGGCTTCTTCAACCGCATGGATGGCGACCTGAAAACCGTGGCGGTGCACCTGCCAGACCATTTCAGCCAGATCGTTTGGCGGTGGATACAACTCGCCTCTGCTTTCGTGCAGCATGATTTTGATACTGCCAAGCCGAACCTGAGCAGCTTGCCGGTCGGCTTGCTTGAAGGCGGCGAGGTCGGTCTGGCTCGCCTGAGAGAAAGCCTCAATCCCAACCATTACTGTTGCATGGGGACGTATGATCCCGTCGGCTCGTAGGGCGGAGAAGCGCTCGATAGCCTCCAGCGTATTGCCGGCGCTGGCGTCATGAAACGAACACACCCCGTGTCTGAGTAATGCGTGGTTAACCTGTTGTAATCCGGTCTGAAACTCCTGCGATGGAAGCGGAGGCATGACGGTCCGCAGAAACGACTCCAATTCATAGACCACACCCGTTGGTTCTCCCCTGGTATCGCGCTCAATGTTACCGCCGTTTGGAGGGGTAAACTGGGCGTGTATGCCGGTTTGCCGGAGTGCGGCGCTATTCAGAACGGCTGCATGACCGGTCCGATGGCGCAGGAGCACGGGTCGGTCGGTCGCTATGGCATCGAGGTCGTGTCGGTTCGGATGGCGTTTCTCATCGAGAAAGAACTCATCATAGCCATAGCCGCGCAGCCAGTCTTGCGAGCCGAGCGTAGTCAGACGCGCCTGGAGTTGAGACTGGATTTCGGCAATTGATCGGGCTGCACTCAGGTCTGCACCGCAGTAGCGGCTCGCCCAGGCAAAAAGGTGCAGGTGGGGGTCGATGAAGCCGGGCAGGACCGTTCTCCCGGCGCACGCTAAGGCCTGTGTTTTCGGCGAGACAAAGGGGCGCAGTTCCTCCTCGGTGCCGACCGCGAGGATTCTTCCTGCCGCGATAGCGACCGCTTGTGCTTCAGGCCGGTTCGGGTCGAAGGTGAGGACATGTCCACCGTACAGCAGCAGGTCAGCAGTGTAGGGTGCGGAAGACATAGCCCCCAGAAAAGGAAAGAGCGAGGTTTCCCTCGCTCCTCACTGTCAGGTGTACAGTTTGCAACAGACCGGTATCAGTCAGACGACGGAAGCGGCTTGGCTTCCTTGAGCGGCATTTCTTTATCGCAGCAGTGGAGTGCACCGTCGCCCGGCTTGTTGCAGAGCACCTCAGTGTTACAATCTTCACACATATAGCGTTTACCCAGTTGTGCCATTAATCCCTCCTGTCATGATATGCCTCTACGAGTAATATCTACTGTAGAAATGGTAGCTTAGTCACTTCGGCTATCATGTCCGTATCCGGCCTGTCAATCCGTAGCCGGGTGCCCGGCTCGCCATGTTCGCGCCGGACATAACCCAGGGCAATCGACCGGCCCAGCGTTGGAGACGTGGTGACGCTGGTCAGCCAGCCGACTTCCTTGTCGTCCTTCACCAGTCGGTCGCCTCGTGTCGGCAAGGCAGCCTGCGCCTCATTTTGCAGCAGAAACCCGCTGAACTGACGATTCATACGCCCGCGCGCAGAAGCCCGCTCGACGACCTCCTGGCCCAGATAGCAGCCTTTATTAAAACTAATGGCTCGATCAAGGCCAACCTCCAGCACAATTCTTTCCTCGTCCATATCGAGGCCATACCACGGAATGCCGGCCTCAACCCGCAGCATATTCAGCGCGGTATGACCGACGGGAAGCAGCCCGTCGAGTTGAGCGAGGGCCTGCCAGACGACGGACACCCGGTCGCCGGGAACGTGAAACTCATAGCCGCCCTTACCGGTCTGGTCGGAGCGAATCACCCGGACCTGGACATCGGCAAGCGTTCCGTCCCGATGCTGTAACTCCTGCTCCGGCAAGGAAGAGAGACCGGCCGCCGCCAGGACCTGTGCCGAGGCCGGGCCCTGGACCGCAATGGTCACTTGGTGGGCGCTCAGATCTTCGATCTCCACATCATCGGCAATGATAAAACGGTCGAGGGCTTCAACCGTCTTCTCCTTGATACGGGCATCAAGGTCGAGGAGGATTGCCGACTCTTCGGCATAGACGCGCAAATCCGCCACAATCCGTCCCTGCTCCGTCAGGAGCGTTGCCGGACAGCCGTCGCCGGGCCGCAGGGCTTTGACATCGTTGGACAGCATGCCCTGCAGGAAATCGCTGCGATCTTCTCCCGTGAATTTCACCTGGGTGCGAAAGGACAGGTCAATCAGTCCCGCCTTTTCGTAGATGGCTGCGTATTCGTCCTGTGGGTTGGTGAAGGCGTTCGGCAATTCAACGCCGCGATCATCAATGAGCGATACGCCTTGGCTTTCAAGCCAGACAGAGAGAGCGCTTTTCATAGTAAGTAGGCTATAGCAAAGAGGGATTTGCGAGGAAAGGTTGGAAGCGACCCCTCACGAAGCCGCATTCAGACGGCGCAAATTCCGCACAGACCGGATGCGTTCCTGGGCCAGGGTAACGGCCAGACGATGGGGCGGGATGTCTCGCTGCTTGGCTTGGGCAAAAAGCGTTTTCAGGGTGGAGTAAATCTGTTCGGTTTTGGCCTTGGCCCGCTCGCGACGATAGCCGCCGGGACCCAACTCGTCCGCAACGTTAATCAGCCCACCGGCGTTAATCGCAAAGTCCGGCGCGTACAGAATACCGCGCGTGTGAAGCGTGTCTCCGTCCTCCTCGGTCAGGAGTTGGTTATTGGCCCCACCGCCGATAATCCGGCACCGGAGTTGAGGAATCGTCTCCGGATTAAAAATGCCACCCGCGGCACAGGGAGCGAGGATGTCGCATTGCTGAGTCAGAATAACGGTCGGATCGACAACCTTGGCGCTGAGCTCGGTCTCTGCCTTGTCGGTCCGGGTCGCATCCACATCCGCGACTATCAGCCGCGCCCCGGCCTGGTGGAGATATTGCGCCAGCGAGTAGCCGACTTTTCCCAGACCGGGCAGGGCCACGGTCAAACCCTGAAATTCCGCTTTGCCATCGGTTTCTTCAAGACACGCCCGCAAGCCACAGAAGATGCCCCAGGCGGTCATGGGGGAGGGGTCTCCGCCGCCGCCAAACGCCTCCGCCCGTCCGACCCCGAACCGGCTCTCGGCCCGGACGTGTTCAATGTCCGCCGTTGTCGTACCCATGTCTTCGGTTGGAATATAGCGGCCCGCCAAAGACTCTATGGCGCGGCCCAGCGCGCGAAATACGATCTCTCTGTCGGGGGGTGTCTCAGGGGCGATGACAACCGCTTTGCCGCCGCCATACTCCAGACCGGCCAGGGAGGCTTTATAGGTCATGGCCTGGGAGAGGCGCAGGACATCGGTCACCGCGTCATCCTCACTGGCATACGCCCGCATACGGATACCACCCAAGGCGGGCCCTAAGGTTGTATCGTGGATGGCAATCAGGGCGGTGAGGCCAGCGTTGCGATCCGTGCAGAAGACCACCTGTTCGTGGTCTTCTGCCTGCATGCGTTCAAAAAGCGCCATACGGGCTTAAAGAGTAAATGTGTTCTCCAATACACATGAGATGCTGGACATGTTTACTCTTTTTCATACAGCGACGAGAACATCGTCGCCGTCCACTTTGACTTCATAGGTGTCTTGTTTTTCGTCCGGGTCTTCACTGTTTTCTCCGGTCGTGACATCGAAATCCCAGGCGTGCCACGGGCAGGTAACCATATTGCCGTCCAACTCGCCCTCGCCCAATGGACCGCCCTGGTGCGGGCACACATTGTCCAGGGCGTAGAGGGTGCCATCGACATTGAAGATGGCGACCTGTTGATCGTTGACCTCAAAACACCGGCCCTCGCCTTCGGGGATATCACCCGTCGAGGCCACTTTGACAAAATCGGCCATGCTGTCCTCCTGTGTCTGAAATATCGGCGAATTAAACAAATTCCTCTCCAGACCGCAAGGTTGGAGGCGGGGGGTTGGGGGGTGGGCTCTCCTTCCCTCTCCCCTGGAGGGAGAGGGGTAGGGTGAGGGGGAAAGAAAACGGAGTGGTGTCAGCCGCCGTAGAAGACCTTGTCTCCCAGGTCGGCCATGTGTAGCGTCGCCAAGTCCGCGCGTCCTTCGGGTTGCTTCTGGACAACCGCATTCACCACTTTCCCGACGAAAATGGAATGGTCGCCGTTCTCGACGGTTTGCTCCAACGAGCACTCGACATAGGCCGGGACGCTTTCGAGCACTGGTGCGCCGGTACTGCCCGCGCTGTACGCCTCACCGTTGATGGTGTTGCCGTCCTTTTCAACGGGTTTGAAAAAGGCGAAGGCCGGACCCTGCTGTCCCTTGCCCAGGATGTTGAGGGCAAACGAGCCGGCTTTCTTGATGACCTCGTGCGCGCTGGCGTCGGCCTTGACGCCAACCACGACCAGCGGCGGCTCAAAGGCGGTCTGGGTCACCCAGTTCACGGTTGCCGCGGCGATCTCGCCATCTTTTTCCGCGGTCAGCACGTACAGGCCGTAGGGGATCATGCGTAAAGCGGTTTTCTTGGCATCTGCATCCATTGGTCTTTCTCCCTTTCCTGACAAAATGTCCCTGCGTTGTATCTGCCCCCTCCCGCACGTTCAAGTCCGGCCCGTTTTCGCGTCGATCCTCACTTAGGTATGTAGAACGTACTCACAGACGAAACCGACTACCTCAGGGAGACGGTAGATGTGATGCAGAAAAGAGCAGAGGCGCGCAACTGTCGATCCACAGCTCTTCCCGGTCAAGCCCGTCCCCCAAAATGCTACGCTACAGAAGATACGAAAGATATGCCTGCCTACGTTCTCTTGATTTATCATAACGTTATTATATAAGACTACTATTATATAATAATGTATAGGGCATTGAGTTTTGCCAGACATCTCATTTCTCTGAAGTACTACCAGAGAAGTGTAGAGAGAAAGAAAAGAGGCAATAATGCAGGAGACCAACAAACAGCTCTCGGAGGCCATATTCGAGCAGGTTGCACGGATCGGAAAAGCCGTCTCTAATCCAAAACGGTTGGAGATATTGGAACTCCTCAGCCAAGCCCCTCGGACAGTCGAAGCATTGGCCCAAGCCGCGCAGTTGAGCCAAGCCAATACGTCACAGCATCTTCAGGTCTTACGGAACTCGCGGCTGGTCGAAGCAAAACGAGACGGGACCTCGATCTGGTATCGCCTTACGGACGAAACGGTTGCCGATTTTTTCCGGACGCTCCGGGTTTTAGCCGTCACACATCTGGCTGAACTCGACCGTATCGTCAGTCAATATTTTACTGGACAAGCGGACTTAGAGCCGGTCGATCAAAAAACCCTACTCCAGCGGGTCCGCAAGGGAGAGGTGACCGTCATCGATGTGCGCCCCCAGGAAGAGTACCTGGCGGGCCATATTCCTGGAGCGGTCTCTATCCCCATAGACGAACTCGAAGACCGCCTCGCCGAGCTTCCGCAGGGTCGAGAGGTCGTTGCCTACTGTCGCGGCCCGTATTGCATCTGGTCCGGTCAGGCCGTGCAGGTCTTACAAGAACACGGGTTTCAGGCCGGACATCTGCCCGATGGCGTGTTGGATTGGCGGGCACGCGGGTTCCGCGTTTCAGCCGGAGACAAGCCGTAGGAAGAGAGCAAAAAGATGTCCAACTGTAGACGAATCTGCTTTCTCGTAGCGTGGACTCTCATCGTCCCGGGGCCAGCGGCAGCTACCACTGCCCTCTATTCTCTGAGCTATGGGGCTCGCTCTGCTGGCATGGCTGGAGCAACGCTGGCGTCTGGGGGTGAGGCGCTTACCCAGTTTCTCAATCCAGCCAAACCAGTATTCCGCTCAGCTTCAACTCGGTTGGTCTTTTTAGCGCTCTGAGGAAGGAGATTTTCAATGAACGCGGCAAATCATGAACGAGAAAAAATCATTTTGGCGGCGGTGTCAGGGGCCTCTATGTTAATGGCAAGACTGATCGTATGGCTGTTGGTAACCTTGCTCAGCATCTCCACTCACAGCGCTTGGGCACAGAGTGAGCATGACCCCCACGCTTCCCCAGCAGCTACCTCACCCGAGCAACTCGGGGAAGTCTCCTTTCGCGTCTCGTGCAATGCTGCTGCGCAACAGGAGTTCAATCGGGCGATGGCGATGTTTCACTCCTTCTGGTTCGACCCGGCGAAGCAATCCTTCGCCAAGGTCCTGGAACACGATCCTGAGTGCGGGATGGCGTATTGGGGCATCGTCATCATGTCGATGGGCAATCCTTTCGGCCGGTCCATCAATCCGAACGCGCCGAAGGGGGGCGCAGCAGCCATGGCGGAGGCGCAGCGCGTAAGCGCCAAGAGCGAGCGCGAACGCGACTATATTGCGGCGCTGGCCGCGTTCTTTACAGAGTGGCAGACGGTGGACTATCGGTCGCGAGTGCTGGCCTTCGAAAAGGGCATGGAGGGTGTGGCGACACGCTATCCCGAGGATGACGAAGCGCAGATCTTGTACGCGCTCGTGCTCAACATGACCGCCGTGCCTACCGACAAAACCTTCGCTCATCAGCTTAAGGCCGCAAGCATCCTGGAGCCCTTGTTCAAGCAACACCCTCACCATCCGGGTATTGCCCACTACCTGATCCACACATACGACTATGCCGGGCTGGCTGAGAAGGGGCTGCCCGCTGCCCGCGTCTACGCCACCGTCGCGCCTTCAGTGCCGCACGCGTTGCATATGCCCTCACATATTTTCAGCCGGGTTGGTCTCTGGCCGGAAATGGTCGAAAGCAATCGTGCTTCGTACCGTGCGGCGAAGAATCAACTCTCCGGGCAAACCCTTGGGCTCGGCTCATACGATGCGCTACATGCCATGGATTACATGGTGTTTGGCCATCTCCAGCAGGCGCAGGATAAGGCGGCGAAGCGCCTGGTGGATGAGGTTGCAGCGATACGTAAGGTCAAGGTGGAAGACTTTTCGGCCGCCTACGCCTTTGCCGCGATTCCCTCTCGCTATGCTTTAGAGCGCGGCGATTGGCAGCAGGCAGCGGCGCTCCAACTCAGCCCACATGAGATGGCTTGGGACAAGTTCCCTCATGCGGAGGCCATTCTGGTCTTCGCTCGCGGCTTGGGTGCGGCGCGCAGTGGAGAGGTTACGGCGGCGCGCAAGGATGTGGAGCGATTGCAGGCACTTAAGGACGTGATGACGGCAGCCAAGATCGACTACTGGGCGAACCAGACGGACTTTCAAATCAAGACGATTCTTGCCTGGATCGCCCTGGCGGAGAAGCGTGATGAGGAAGCGATTCAGTTAATGCGCACCGCCGCCGAAGCAGAAGAGGCCAGTGATAAAGCGCCGGTGACTCCGGGGAATGTTGTCCCTCTACGGGGACTGCTGGGCGAGATGCTCTTAGCGCTCAACCAACCAGCGCACGCGTTCATCGAATTCGAGCGCTCCTTGCAACGTGACCCCAACCGTTTCCGAGTCGTGTACGGTGCCAGTCGCGCTGCCGAAGCAGCCGGCAACCGCCAGGCGGCCCGCGAGCATTACGCCAAGTTGCAGACGTTGACCGCTGCTCATGATACCGAACGTCCGGAACTCGCGCAGGCCACCGCATTTTTGGCAAAGCCATGATCATGAATGGCCCAGAGCGTGGAGCAAGCGGGATCTGGATGGGGCGAAATCGAGGAATAGACGCAGGCGCGCTTCTTCAACCTCCATCTCGCCACCGTCTCGCGTCTGATGGCGCGGGAACGAAGAAAAGCTTAATGCGGAGCCTAACGGCGCGCCTGCGGTATCGCCCCGTGAAGGGACTACGGAAGTCTGTGGGAGTCGTCAGCGTCACCGTCGTACTTGTGTTTGCGCTCGGCGCGATGAGCATCGCCCACTCGTTTTGGGACCCTGAAAAAGAGTCCCCCGGATGGAACAAAGGATTCCAAGTGCAGAATCCCTTGTTCCATCCGGGCATGGTGGACTTTCATCAACGGGTGAACGACGGTGGCGAGACGACGAATCTCGCGCTGTGGACTCCGGTCTTTCGCGGCGGTGTGGGCCGCATCGATCTGAAACATGGGCCACCCCTCACCTATGGGGGCGGA
Organism: Candidatus Binatia bacterium; assembly: GCA_022824615.1. GTDB lineage: Bacteria > Desulfobacterota > Binatia > Bin18 > Bin18 > Bin18. The sequence continues at coordinate 9,650 of JAJDZM010000244.1, forward strand.
TTCCTTCGTGCGTTGGCCGCAACTCCAGACGCGGGCGATCTCATTCTCGCTGCTCAGACTGTCAGGGGCACGGGAGTGGAGGCGTGGGAAGCCCAGGGTGAATACCGCCTCCCCACCGGCGTCCTGCTTCCTGGCTCGCTTGGGGGTGGTGGCGGCTATGTCTCACAAGATCGCTTCGGCCCCGATATGTGGTTTGCCAAGCTCTCGTATCGCGACGCACTGGAGTATGGGTGGCAAACGATTGCCTCGGTACAACTCCAAGAGGTTGGACAGAGAACCTCGCCTGGTGGCTACCTCGCCCTGTACAACACTCGCCTGATGTTCACGGGCGGCACGGACGGTGAGCAATGGCGCACTACGGTAGGCTATGTTCACCCTGCGACAGGCAGACTATTCCGTCCGGCATTTGAATTCTTCTACGTGGATGAGACGATTGGCAATGGCAATGGTGGGAAGTTCCTGTTGGCGACCGCGACGCTGGGCTACGAAGGGTGGGGCTTTCTCAGCCACGACAGCCGACTTGGTCGGGCCTTAGGCCCTCAAGGACTGGCATTCACCAACCCCAACGGATTTCTGCAACCCATGTGGAATCGTTTGTTCGACGTGACCGAGGTGGGGGGACTGCTGAATGGCCGCGTGACGGAGATTCGCGACGCGGCTGGAATCACCAACCGCGAGTGGCAACTGATTGGGTTTCCGTTTCAGTTCGCTTCGGGAAGAAGCTGGCACGACTGGCTTTTCATTGGCGGTGGCCTTCGTCAGATGACGAGACAGCCGGATGCGCCCTATCTCATCGGTGGGGCGATTGGCCAACTCGGAGCGGTTCGCATCTTAGTCTGGGGGCATTGGGATTTTGAGAGAGAAGAAGCCCGGCTCCTCCTGACTGTCCAATATTTTCTTTAGGTTCCTCTTTTTGTCTTATCGAGAGCACGAGGTAATGGCTGAAGATTCCTGTGATACTGTTGGTCAATGTTCGCCAAACCGTAGGTTTCTGTGCAAATGCCCCCGCTGGTCCGATAGCGCAGGAGGTATTTCGCAAACACCCCAACCATCCCGGCGCTGCCCATTATATTATTCGCGCCTTCAGAGAGAAAAGAGCCCCAGTCTTCACCGGCCGCTGAATGGTCAGGAATCAACCTCCACCATCCAGCCGTGTCGGTCGGGCTTCAGGCCGCGCTGGATGGCGGACAACTCGTCAAACAGGCGTTGGGACAGCGGGCCGACCTGGCCGTCATTGATGACAATACGCTCGTCTTTGTACGACAGCTCGCTGACCGGCGAGATGACGGCTGCGGTTCCGGCACCAAACACCTCGCGCAACAGTCCCTTCCGCGCCGCAGTCAGGACTTCGGTGATGGTAATGGGTCGCTCTGCCACCTGCATCCCAAAGTCCTGGGCGAGTTGGAGCACGGAGGCGCGGGTCACGCCTTCGAGGATAGTCCCGGTGATCGGTGGGGTGACGAGTTCATCGCCCAGCACAAAGGCGATATTCATGGAGCCGACTTCTTCGATGTATTGCTGTTCGACACCGTCGAGCCATAACACTTGGGCAAAACCGTCTTTATGGGCTTCTTCGCCGGCGAATAAACTGCCGGCATAATTCCCCGCCGTTTTCGCGGCTCCGGTGCCCCCGCGCACGGCCCGCACATAGCGGTCTTCCACCCGTATCCGCAGCGGTTTGAAGCCTTCGGCATAATAGGCGGCAACGGGTGAGAGAATAATAAAGAACTGGTAGGTGTGAGACGGCCGCACCCGCAGGTCGGGATCGCGTGCAAAAGCAACCGGCCGGATATACAGGGAGGTGCCGGGCGCACGCGGCACCCAGTCCCGGTCCAGTTTCACCAACTGCTTGAGTGCCGAGAGAAAGAGGTCCGGGTCAATCGGCGGGATGCACAGCCGGACGGCAGAGCGGTTAAAGCGGGCGATATTGCGATCTGGCCGAAAGAGCAGAATGGTATCGTCCGGCGAACGATATGCCTTGAGGCCTTCAAAGATGGCTTGGGCATAGTGCAGACCGACGGTGGCCGGCTCCAGCGAAAGCGGTCCGTACGGCACGATACGCGGGTTGGACCAACCCGTATCGGCAACACCGTCCAGAAGAAACATATGATCGGTAAAGACTTGGCCAAACCCGAGTTCGGCGTCGTACGGTTTGGGTCTGGGCTGCTCAGTGGGGGTGATGGGGATGTGCATATTCATGGTCACTCTCTGTAAGAGGTCGGAGTGTAACAGAGATGAGAGGGCTATCGAAGCAGGCTCGCGCATTGACTTCGGCTTGCTCGACAGGCTAGGGTCGGTGCCTGTTTGACGCCGACACAAGGAGGACGCATGGCTCGTATTCCCTATCCCAATCTTGAGGACTTACCGGAAAAGGTTCGCATTGCAGCGGAAAAGCTCCCGCCGCTCAACATAATGAAGATGTTCCTGAACGCGCCGACGAACGCCATACCGCTGTTGTCTTTTGGCCAGTCCATTTTGACGAAACAGGAGCTGGACGCCCATCTGCGTGAGCTGGCCATCCTGCGGGTGGCGCATCTGACCGGGGCCAACTATGAGTGGACCCAGCATGTGCCCCTCGCCAAAGAGACGGGCGTTACGGACGTCCAGGTAGAGGCCCTTCCTCAGGGGGCCGATGCGGACGCCTTTAACGAAGTGGAAAAGAATGTGCTCCGTTTTACTGATGAGGTCACGCAGGATGTCAAAGCATCGGCTGAGACCTTTGCGGCCTTGGAGAAGGATTTGGGGCCGCGGCAGATGGTCGAGCTGGCCCTGGCCATTGGCTTCTACGGCATGGTGGCGCGGGTGATGGAATCGTTCGAGGTTGAACTGGAACCCACGGCCGGGACGTATTCGATCGATCAGCTTCGCCGCTGAGCTCAGTCGGCAGCGTAAATCCGGGGAACTTTCCAGCGCTCGAAGAAACCTACCTTGGGTTTCTCCTCTGCCTTGAGGTCTGTGACATGGGCATCAATGTCCCGGTACAGCCGGGTAACATCAATCCCGTGTGAGCTGGGACGAAAGTCTTCAAGCCGCATGAGGGCTTGGGTCAGCAGATTGATCGCGCCCTGCGAGCCGCCCCGGTTGAAACGCATGTGGAGGCCGGTGGCCAGGCGAATCAGGGCTTCGTAAAATGCTTTGTCTGCCGTGTCGGCTTCCTGCCAGACCTCTTCGAGCACTTGGTGGCTGTCAAAGTATTCCCGACGGTTAAAAAGCCGAACGGCCTGCTTGAGCTTTGGCTGCATCACGATTATGACAAGAGAGAAATTTTGAAAGCGAGGATTATCCTATGCCGCTACGCACGGTTGAGCAATACAAAGACAGCCTGAAAGACGACCGCCAGGTCTATTTTCGAGGCCAACGTATCCCCGACGTGACTGCCCATCCGCTCGTTCAAACCGCCATCGATCACGAAGCGACGGACTATCGCCTCATGCACGACCCGGAGTACCGGGAACTGGCTGTTGTCCAGAACCCCGAGACCGGTGAGGAGATGAGCCGCTATTTTCTGCCACCGCAGAATACCGAACAACTGCTCAAACGGAGTGAGTTGATCGAGACTGCCTGCCGGGAGGGCGGAACGCTGGTCGTGCTTGCCAAAGTGGTTGGCAGTGATGCGCTGTTTGGCCTGCTGCGGACCTCCCGGAAAATTGATGAAGCCTGCGGGACAGCCTACCATCAACGGGTCAAAACCTTTTATGATTACTGTTGTAAAGAGGATATCAGCTTTGCCCTGGCCCAGACCGATACCAAGGGCGACCGCGCCTTGCGACCCTCGGAACAGGAGGACCCGGATTCGTATCTGCGCATTGTGGAAGAACGGCCCGACGGCATTGTGGTGCGCGGAGCCAAGGTCCACACCTCAAATACCACCCACGCCAATGAGATGATCGTCCTGCCCACGCGGGCCATGGGCGAAGAGGACAAGGACTACGCCGTCGCCTTTGCGATTCCGCTGAATACCCCCGGACTCAAGTTGCTGATGAGCGGCTACGGTTCGTACACCCAGCGTAACAGCTTCGATCATCCGGTCAGCTCGGGCGTAAAAATGACCGAAACGCTGACCATCTTTGATGATGTGTTCGTGCCCAACGAGCGAATTTTCCTGCAAGGCGAATGGCAGTTTGCCGGTCCCTTGGCGCTGTCGTTTGTTGAGTATCATCGTCTGACCGCGATTTCGTACAAGCTGCCCTTTCTCGATCTTTTGGCCGGCGCCGGGCGCTTGATGGCCGAGTACAACGGCATCGAAAGAGCCGCCCATGTCAAAGAAAAACTCTTCTGGCTGGCTAGTTATGCCGAAACCACCCGTTCGCTGACCCATATGGCGTGTCTGAAGGCGCGCGCGACCGACTTCGGCATGGTCATCCCCGACCCCCCGACCGTGAATATCGCCAAGCACCATTTTGCGGCCGATTTCCACCAGGCCCTGTCGCACGTCCAGGACTTGGCCGGTGGTATTCTGGTGACCGCCCCGGCAGTCGAAGACCTGCGGAGCGAGGAGACCGGACCGTTGATCGAGAAATATATGAAGGGCAAGAAGGGCACCTCGGGCAAGGAACGACTCCAGGTGATTAACCTGATTCAGGACATCACCACCTCGGACTTTGGGGGCTATAATGCCGTGCTGGCCCTGCACGCCGAAGGTTCCATGGAAGCGGAAAAGATGCAGCTCTATCGTGAGTATGACTGGCAACGGGTACGCGATTACGCCAGCAAAATGGCGCGGATTGGCAAGGAATAAGATACTTTTTTCCCCGATCTGGTATCGGGACAATCGCAGGGGTGGCTGGGGAGCCGCCCCGTCTTTGTTTGGCAATCAGTTGAAACGGGACCATATCACACAGGGGGGCTGCCCATGTCATACGAAACGCTGCTCTACGAAAAGCAGGACAGCATAGCGACTGTTACGATTAATCGTCCCGAGAAGCGCAACGCGTGGACCACCCAAATGTCGGAAGAGGTCATTGCCGTCTTCGGTACGATGGAAGACGACCCGGAGGTCCTGGTTACCATTCTGACCGGCAGCGGGGAGAAGGCGTTTTCCGCCGGTGCGGATTTGGGCAATGCCAAGACCCACAAGGTCACCACCGTTGGTGCACACCTGGCCTCTGTCTCGCCCAAAGGCTTCCCCGTCTTCAATGCGGTCGCCGACTATCCCAAACCCGTGGTTGCCGCGATTAACGGCTTTGCCGTTGGGGTCGGCTGTCTGATCACGTTGTGCTGCGATATTCTGCTCGCCTCGGATAATGCCGAACTCGGCGTGCCCCAGGTCCCGCTCGGTATTCTGCCGGCCTATGGTGGCGCGGTGCGACTCGCGCGCTATGTCGGACGCGGGAAAGCCATGGAAATGGTGCTGCTTGGAGAACGTATTAGCGCAGAGGAAGCCTACCGGGTCGGGCTGGTCAATAAGGTTGTGCCGCTCCCGGAACTCATGCCCTTGGCGCAAGACTACGCCAGTCGGCTCGCCGCCCTACCGCCGCTTGCAGTGCGGATGGCCAAAGAGTCGCTGAATAAAGGACTCGATATCGCCTCGCTCAAAGAGGCGGCGCAGACCGACATCTACCGATTCATGCTGCTCGGTCAGACTGAAGATAGTCACGAGGCCCATAAAGCTTGGCGGGAGCGACGAAAACCCGTATTCAAAGGACAATAGATACACAGCACACGACCGAATATGGAGCCCTGATAATGACCCGCTATGACTTGGGCAGACTCACAGGTCTGCGCCCTACAGAGGCGTGGCTTGCCGGTCTGCGGTTGGCAAGCCGCGAATCGTCTTGCCTGCCTGTCGTTCGGCGACCGCCAGGTCAAACTGAGTCTGAAGGTTCAGCCAGAATTGTGGCTCGACGCCGAACCAGTGCCCGAACCGCAAGGCCGTGTCGCCGGTCACGGCCCGCTTGCCGGCAATAATCTGGCCGACGCGGTTTGGTGGCACTTTGATCTGACGCGCGAACGCCGTGGGTGTTACGCCCATTTCGGCAAGCTCGTCTTTGAGGATTTCGCCGGGATGAACGGCCCGCTTCAGCATGTGATCCTCCTCGTTACCCCTGATGGTACTCAACGATCTCGACATCGCTTGGTCCCGGATGTCCATCCGGCCAAGCGAAGCAGAGTCGCCATTGTCGATTAATCCGAATGGCGTACTGTCCTTTCCGTGAGCCTCTAAGGACCTCTAGCCGGTTGCTGGGTAAGGCCCTCAAGGTTGCCAACGACGGCGCCGCATTCAAGATCGAAAGCCGTTTCGCGGCTTGCATTTCAAAGCCTTGAAACGCCCTGACGAATGCTCCAGCCGCAAACCGCCGGGTTTTTTCGTCTCTGTAGTTCAGTATCATTCGAGTATGGGCACCAGACTATGACGATAGACGTCAAGCGTCAATCTACTAACGCTGCCGGTCAAGCTTGGCGGGAGTAGCGAAAACCCGTATTTAGAAGATAAGAGATAGTAAAGCACACGACTGAAGGAGGGGAATATGAATCGGTACGGAGAAAACACACAGCCACAGGCCGCGGCCGGCTGGCAGTTGGCACGTCTCTCGTCGCCCAGCGCGTTGTTCGGGGCGAATGGGATGCGCATGGGTTCGGATGGGCAACTCTACGTGGTCCAGGCGTTCGGCAGTCAGGTGAGTGCGGTCGATACTGGCAGCGGCGCGTGTGAAACGATCTCGCCGGTTGGTGGACCGATTGTTGCGCCGGATGATATCGCCTTTGACTCGCACGATGTCATGTATGTGACCGAGGTGATGAGCGCGCGGGTCAGCGCCCGCACGCCCAGCGGCGAAGTCCGGGTCATTGCGGATAATGTACCGGCGGCAAATGGGATTACTGCCTACCAGGATCGCTTGTTCATGGATGAGTGCCGCCCCGGTGGCCGCCTGTTTGAACTGTATCCGGACGGCCGGGAGCCTCGGGTGATGGCCGAGAACCTGCCGCTGCCGAATGCGCTCTCGGTTGGGCCTGACGGCAAGCTGTATTTCCCGCAAATCGCGGCGGGTGAGATCTGGCGCTGCCCGCTCGAAGGCGGCGCGCCTGAGCGCTTTATGTCTGGTTTTGCCGTTCCGACTGCGGTCAAGTTTGACCGGAACGGCCTGCTGACAACAACCCAGGCCGCCAGCGGGGAGGTGACGAAGATCGATATCCAAAGCGGAGAAAAAACCGTTGTCGCCAACGTCCGACCGGGGATCGATAATCTGGCCTTTGCGGATGACAACCGGCTCTTTATTTCGCACTTTGTGGACGGTGGGGTTGCCGAGATTCTGGCGGATGGAAGCGAGCGCATACTGGTGCCCGCGGGTTTACTCGGTCCGTTCGGCATCACCGTGACCGGTGACGGGGCGGTCTATGCGGCCGACGGTATGAGTATGATATCCGTCAGCCGGGACGGGCAGGTCAGCCGTCCGACGATGTTTACCCAAGAGGGCTATCCCGGCTTTATCCGCGGTATTGCCGCCGGTCCGGCCAACAACGTGTATGTCACGACCTCAGCCGGTGAAGTTGTGCTGTATGATTTCAGCACCCGCGAGGCGCAGACGCTGGTCAACGAACTCAACGAACTCTATAGCCTCGCGCCGACCCAGGACGGTGCGGTTGTGGTCGCAGAGGGTGGCGAAGGACGCCTGCTCAAGGTGACCGCAGACGGCAACGTCACCGTCTTAGCCCGGGGTCTTGGCCGCCCGAATGGGGTGGTCGTGGCTGATGACGGGTCGTGCTATGTCAGCGAGCCCGACAAAGGTCAGGTGTCACATGTGAATGGTGGCAGCTCAGCCGTGGTCGAGGGCCTGTCGTCACCCCAGGGGATCGGCCTGCTTGGCGATCAACTCCTGATTGTTGACGCAGGCAGCAAAGAACTCATCGCGGTGTCGCTCGGCACAAAACAGCAACAGACGATTGCTTCCGGCCTGCCGGTCGGTGCCCAGCCTGGCGTGACACCACAAATACTCATGGGGATTGCCGGTCTGATTCAGGGGCCGCTCACGCCATTCTCCGGCTTGGCCGTGGGTGGAGACGGGACGGTCTATATTGCTGCCGATGGCGAGGGCAGTGTGTTGACGCTGAAGCGGGCCTAGACATGGGTGGGGGACGGCTGAGGCCGTCCCCGCCTGAGGCCGCGCTTACGAAACTTCCAGAATAATCTTGCCGAAATTTTTGTTGTCCTCCATGTATTGATGTGCCTCGGTTGCTTGCTCCAAGGGAAAGCGGCAATCAATAATGGGCTTGATCCTGCCTGCGGTTAAAAGCGGCAGCCAGTTCGCTTGAAAGCGGCGGGTGATGTCAATCTTATCCGCCAGGGTCCGAGTACGCAGCACGGAGCCAAATACCTGGAGGCGTTTTCTCAGAATCAACCCCAGATTCGTCTCTACTTTGACGCCACCCATCACGCCGACAAGGACCAACCGTCCGCCAAGCGTGAGGCTTTTGATGTTCTTGTCCCAATACGCCGCGCCAATAAAATCTTCGATGACCTCCACGCCTTTTCCATCGGTGGTGTGTTGCACCCACTCGGCGAAGTCCTGCTCTTTGTAGTTGCAGCCGGCAGTCGCGCCGAGGTCCACACAGCGTTGGATTTTTTCGGTCGAACCCGCCGTGACCAGTACGGTGGCACCGGTTTCGCGGGCCATCTGAATGCCGGCCGTCCCAACGCCGCTCGCCCCGGCATGAATCAGGATGGTTTCGCCCCGCTTCAGACCGGCCAGGGTGAAGATCGTTTCCTGAGCGGTGAAATACACCTCCGGGACGGCCGTGGCTTGGGCGAAGCTCCAACCCTCGGGAATCGGCATGGCCATGCGGGCATCAATGACCGCTTTTTCCGCGTAGCCACCCCCACCAACCAAACCGAAGACACGCTCGCCCACGGCAACCGTGGTCACTGCCGACCCCACAGCTTCCACCTCTCCGGCGAGTTCGAGCCCGAGGATATCGGACTCACCCGGCGGCGGTGGATATTGGCCCTGGCGCTGGAGCGTATCCGCCCGGTTCAGGGCGGTTGCCCGTACCCGCACGAGAATCTGTTCGGGGCTGGGTATTGGATCGGGGACGCTGCCCAACTTGAGCACCTCCGGGCCGCCCGGTTCTTGAATAGTAATGGCTTGCATACAGGGTATTCCTTAGTTCTGTCCCCTCCTGGGACGTGCTACGCGCATTAGGCCAAGGGGAGAGGGATGGCTAGCCGCTCTCTGACAGCACGCGTGTTGGAAGGGTGCCGCTCTCCATGATGAAATAATGCCACAGATCTCTGGGAAAGTGTATGTATGTGTTCATACAGCAGCCACGCTCCCCATCGATGGTGTCGTCTGCGCCCGTTCGTCCGAAAGCCGATAACGCCGTAGCGGTCGGCCCTTTGATCCTGCCTGTCGTATTTTGGCCCGACCTGATGAAGAATCAGGAGTTTTCGGTGTCTGCTGCTTGAGGTGGAGGGCCGCATTGAGGTGTTTGTTTGCGAAAAAGTGCTGAAGTGATAATAGGGGCCCCGCCTATTCTCATCTCCGCTAACAAGGAACAAAATGTCATCCAACTCGGAGCCAAGACGACAGCCTCATGGCCGTTCGGTCAACTGTCCGGGAGGTTATCGGGCCTACGTCCCGGCTCCGCTTCCACCGCCCCTAGCATGGAGCGAGGAGTTGACGATCAGTCTCTCTTCCGCCGACCGTGCCGTAGGCAGGCTCGCGGGCGAAGGACGGCGCTTGTCGAATCCCCACCTCTTAATCCGGCCCTTCGTTCGTAAGGAGGCCGTGCTGTCCAGTTGCATCGAGGGGACCCAGACAACTCTTGGCGAGTTGCTGGCCGCCGAAGCCGGCGCAGCAGTGGACCGAAGCCCTGCCGACCTCCGTGAGGTGGGCAACTACGTAGCCGCGTTGGAGTACGGCTTGAGACGCTTGGACGCGCTGCCTGTGTCGCTGCGACTGGTGCGCGAGTTGCACGAATGTCTTATGCGAGGTGTTCGGGGCGATGTGGCTGCTCCAGGGGAGTTCCGGCGCGGTCAGAACTGGATCGGGCCACCTGGATGAACGCTGAGCGATGCCACCTGCATCCCACCGCCTCCTTCTGAACTCATGGCGTGCTTGGAGGCTTGGGAGCGGTTTCTGCATGCCGATACCCTGCCCCCGCTGGTGCACGCCGCGCTGACCCATTCGCAGTTCGAGACGATTCATCCCTTTCTCGATGGGAACGGTCGGGTTGGGCGCTTGCTCATCACTCTGCTGCTGGTCAAGCGGGGTGCAATCCCCTCTCCCCTGCTCTATCTGAGCGCGTACTTCGAGGCCACGAGGGAGGAATACTATGCGCGCCTTCTTGGGGTGACGGAGCGGGGAGAATGGGAAGAGTGGTTGATTTACTTCCTGAGAGGGGTTGCCCAGCAGTCCGAAGACGCTGTGGACCGGATTCAGCGCATCGACGATCTGTTCACCCAGTGGAAGCAAGGGCTGGTTAGGGGACAGTCCAGGCTCCCGGAGAGGGCACTTGACCTCTTTGCCGAGAATCCGTTTTGGACGGTTGGCGGTTTAGCCGCTAGGTTGGAGGTGGCCTTCACCACAGCCCAGCGAGCCATTGACCGGCTGGAGAGAGCATAATTGCGCAGGTTGGAGAGGCGCGGCGCAATCGCGTCTATTGCTCCGAGGCCATCCCAGGTATATTGGAGGAGCCGCTACGCCAACCGTCACACCCCCTCCGGCGGAATCATCATGCCCTAAGAGCCTTGAAAGGCTGAATCGCATCATTACTCTGGATTAGCACATCCCGCGGCCCGGCCCGGCGACCACGTAGCGTGCAGCGCCCTAGCGTACTGGAACTGAAGAGCCTATCATTATAGAATGGCCACGAGAACTGGATATCAGGAGGGCGTTCCGATGGGTCGTAGTGTTGGCCGCCCAGGGGCGGCGGTGGTGTTAAGCGAGGCAGAACGGGCGTATCT
>JAJDZM010000259.1 GCA_022824615.1 Candidatus Binatia bacterium
TGGCGGCCGCAACAGTCCGGGTAATACCAATGCCATAACAGCCCATTTCCATGGGATGCTGTTCGCCTGTGGCATCCAAATAGGTTGCATTCATTGCCTGGCTATACTTCGTACCAAGATAAAACGTCTGACCGACCTCAATGCCGCGATGATCGGTAAACCGCCCTTTCTCACAGCGCGGGCAGGTGTCGCCCGCTATTGCCCGGCGCAGGTCGGCGAACTGGAGGGAGGGCAGGTCGCGCTCGATATCAAGCCCGGTCATATGCATATCCTGCTCGTTTGCGCCACATACCAGGCCTCTTGCACCCCGTAGGGTCTGGTCGCTGATCAGCCTGGCCTTGAGCTGCACTGGTCCGGCAAAACCGGTTGGGGCGCCAGTCACCTTATGGACAGTTTCTTCATCCGCGAGCACGACCCACTCACAGCCGAGCAGGTTTTTCAGCTTGGGCTCGCTGAGCTCGTGGTCTCCCCGCACCAGGGCAGCGACCACCTCGCCCGTGTCGGTCTCGTAGAGCAGGGTTTTGACGAAGCGCTCCGAGGGCTCACCCAGAAAGGTCGAGACTTCCTCGATAGTCCGTTGGTCTGGGGTCTCGACTCGGGTAAGCGCCGCTTCGCGCGTGTCTGACGGAGGCGACGGTGGGGCGAGTTCGGCTTTTTCCACATTGGCGGCATAATCGCACGAGTCACAACTGACAATGGCATCTTCGCCGGAATCCGCCAGCACCTGGAACTCGTGCGACAGACTGCCCCCGATGGCTCCAGTATCCGCCTCCACCGGACGGTAGGTTAAGCCACACCGATCAAAGACACGCCGATAGGCGTCATACATATTGCGATACTCGCGCTGGCAGTCCTCCAGATCGGTATGAAAAGAATAGGCGTCTTTCATGATAAACTCGCGGCCGCGCATCAAGCCAAAACGGGGCCGGACTTCATCCCGAAACTTGGTCTGGATCTGATACAAATTGAGCGGCAGGTCCCGGTATGACCGAATCTCCCGCCGGACAATATCGGTCACGACCTCCTCATGGGTCGGCCCAAAGCAAAAGTCCCGGTCGTGCCGATCTTTGAGGCGCAGCAGCTCTCTGCCGTATACATCCCAGCGACCACTCTCCTGCCAGAGTTCCGCCGGACAGACCGCCGGCATGAGAATTTCCTGGGCGCCCGCACGGTTCATTTCCTCGCGTACAATGTTTTCGACTTTCCGCACGACGCGCAGCCCAAGCGGCAGAAAATCATATACGCCGCGTGCTACCTGGCGCATCATACCGGCGCGCAGTAAGAGCTTATGGCTGATAACTTCAGCCTCAGTCGGATCTTCACGTAATGTTGGGATGAATGTTTGGCGATAGCGCACCCGAACCCCCGATCAGCTAGAGAAAGATGTCGGGCTCAATTAGTCAGCCCACGGGCCGGGTGTCAAGCCGGGCGCGGGCTTTCGCCTGAACCCCTTTCCTTTCTCCCGACCAAAAACTATAATTCGCGCGCGATACCTTCCCGCTATAGGAGTACGGCGTGAATTTTGACTATTCTCCGCAAGAAGAAGCGTTCCGGCAGGAACTGCGCGCGTGGCTCGAAGCCAATCCGGCGGACAACTACGACCCGGAGACCTTCGAGATTATCGATCAGGAAGCGCGTTTTCAGATCAAGTTCGACTGGCAGAAGAAGCTGCACGGCGCGGGCTGGGTCGGCATTCACTGGCCCAAGGAGTATGGCGGCCGGGGCGCCACGATCATGGAGCAGACCATCTACCAGCAGGAGATGGCCCGGGTGCACGCGCCCGGACTAGCCAATCCGCTTGGTATCTCGCTGGTCGGTCCCACCTTGATGCACTGGGGAACGGAAGGGCAGAAAGAGCGTTTTGTCCCCAGGATACTCAGCGCTGAGGAATTATGGTGTCAAGGCTATTCCGAACCGGGCTCCGGCTCGGACCTGGCCTCCCTCCAGACACGGGCGGTTGATGATGGCGACGACTTTGTTGTGAACGGCCAGAAAGTCTGGACGAGCTATGCTCACAAAGCCGACTACTGCATTCTTGTAACGCGGACCGACCCTGACGCACCCAAGCACAAAGGACTGTCCTATCTGCTGGTGGATATGCACTCGCCTGGGGTAACGGTCCGGCCCTTGGTCCAAATCTCCGGCGACGCGGAATTCAACGAGGTCTTCTTCGAGGATGTCCGGGTGCCCAAAGCCAATCTGGTTGGCGAACGGAATAACGGCTGGCAGGTTGCGATTACCACGCTTATGTTCGAGCGGGCGAACTTCGGCATGGTGTATAACCTGGAACCCATGCTGGACCGACTGAAGGCGAATCTCAAAGACCTGGAAGTCAACGGTCAACCGGCCACCGATGATCCAGAGGTGCGACAGAAACTGGCCGCCTTTCATGTTGAAATCCAGGCGCTCAAGTTCAACGGCTATCGGCAACTGACCCAACAGTTACGCGGCAACCCGCCGGGACCGGAAGGCTCGATCAGCAAGCTGGCCGGGAGTGAACTCTATATCCGCATGGCGCATTTTGCGATGGAACTGCTGGGTCCCTACAGTCAGTGCGCCTTGGGGGAAACTCAGGGTATCGATAACGGTTTTTGGGCGCGCCGCGCCTTGGGCTCTCGCCTGTACACAATCGCGGGCGGGACGTCGGAGATCATGCGCAACATCGTTGGTGAGCGCGTCCTACGGCTGCCAAAGGGATAATAGAAGTATTGAGCATCTGAGGGGGAAGTATGGATTTCGGTTTCAGTGAAGATCAAGAACTGCTACGCGACTCGGCCCGAAAATTCCTGGACGCGGAGTGTCCGACTACCTTCGTGCGCAAGATGATGGAAGACGATAGTGCCCACGCCACGGAACTCTGGAAAAAAGCCGCGGAGTTGGGCTGGATGGGTATTCTGATTCCAGAGGAGCACGGCGGGATTGGCGGGAGTTTCCTCGACCTGGTTGTCGTGATGGAGGAGATGGGCAGGTCTCTGATGCCCGGACCGTTCCTGGCGACCGTGCTCCTGGGCGGCACGGCCGCGCTGGCCGGTGGCTCGGACGAGCAAAAGGCCGCCATTCTACCCAAGGTCGCCGCCGGTGAACTGGTCATGACCCTGGCCCAAGCCGAAAAGAGCGGCCGCTATGACGCCGGTGGCATTGGTCTGCCGGCCACGGCGCGGGGCGGCGACTTTGTGTTGTCCGGAGAAAAACTCTTTGTGCCGGATGCACATGTCGCCGATCAGATAGTGGTTGCCGCGCGTACCGGCTCACCCGATGCTCCGGCAGAAGAGGGCATTACTCTCTTTGTGGTCGATGCCAAGTCACCGGGGATCAAGATCACGCAACTGAAAACCGTGGACATGACCCGTCGCCAGTGTCACGTGGCTTTCCAGGATGTTGCGGTGGCCGGCTCGCAAGTTCTTGGCGAGGTGGGTCAGGGCTGGCCGATTCTCCAGCGCGTCCTCGATCAAGCCATTGCCGGGCTGTGTACCGAGATGGTCGGGACCGGACAGCAGGCGCTCGATATGGCCGTTGAGTACGCTAAAGAGCGGGTGCAGTTCGGGAAGCCGATTGGTAGCTTTCAGGCCGTCAAGCATAAATGTGTGGATATGATGGTTCAGGTCGAAAACGCGCGCTCACTGACCTATTACGCAGCCTGGACGGTCGATGAGAATGTGGACGAAGCATCCCAGGCGGTGCCCATGGCCAAGGCGTATTGCAGCGATATGTGCAAGACCGTCACCAGTGAGGCCATTCAGGTTCATGGCGGTATCGGGTTTACCTGGGAGCACGATATGCATCTCTTTTATCGCCGCGGCCTGGCAT
>JAJDZM010000198.1 GCA_022824615.1 Candidatus Binatia bacterium
TAGCCGCCCGGCCCGTTTGAAATCAGCCACCCTCCGCCGCGCCTGCTGGATCACCCACTCCTGGACCTGCCGCCGACTCCAGCCGCTGTGTTTGACGATTGCGGCGTGCTCGCCGGCGAGCACCAGCAGGCTCTGATTAAACCCATACACATTTGGCGAGGCGAGATTACATACGGCATCGGCAAATTCCAGCAACAGAGGCTCGGGTGTGCTGGCCAACTGGTTATACACCCCCATGAGGGTATTGGAGGCGTACAACGTCACTGTACTGTCCTCGGACCGAAAGCCGCGTTCAACATGGAGCGGTTGCCAGGGATGGTTTTCTTCATTCTCGGCAAAACAGAAGGCATATTTCCCCGGCGAGCCCAAGGTGGCCTTGTCCAGCAGACCAGGGCGGGTATTGAGCACGTTGAGCATGACCAGGCGGAGCGCCCGACCGATGGTTGCATTGGGGCGAAATCCCGGCCCAAAGGCGTTATGGGCCGCGTTGATCCCAAGCGCAGAACCAATCGGGCCATTCACGATCAGGGTGAGCGCGGATCCGCCGGTACTGGTTGCCGGATTATGATAATGGAACTCGGGTCGGCACAGCCCTCGCACCGCGGCCAGCACCACGGGGAAATACTCGGGCAAACAGCCGGCCATCACCGCATTGATGGCCACCTTCTCGGCCGGGATGGTCACGTTGCGTTCCGCAATAGTCCCCAGACCCTCCTTCGTCTCGACCCGTCCGGCCTCCAGCATCGCCCGGACTGACTCTTCGGTTGGCGGGACGAGCGGCAGCCCGTCACTCCAGCCCTGCTGGTAATAGAACTCAACCCAGGCCGCGGCTTCAGCCGGGTCGGTTGGGGGAGAAGTAGATTTTGTGTTCATGCTAGAGAGAACTATGGGTCTTTGGGCGGGGGAAGTCTTTCTTGAATCTGACGGGATAAGTCAGCAGCGATCTTTTGGTCACGCAAGTCGAGCTCTCGCAGAATGGCCTCAACCTTCTCTTCCAACCTGATAATTCGCTCTTTGTTCTGAGACACTCCCCCTCGGATATCACGCATATGCTCTTTCGTTTCCTCAAGCGATTGACTGAGTGTGATGATTGTCTCCGCATATTTGAGAAGTCGCTCGCTCAGGCTCATGTACCCAGCTCCCGTTTTATCTCTTTCAACGTCTGATTGATCTCCTGGACCGTTTGCACAGCCCGCTCCAAGTGACTGTTCGCAAAAGCAAAGAAGGTATCGAGGGTCGCCTCATCCGCAAGCGATAAATCTTTTAACACTTCATCTAGTTTTTCCCGCGCGTCCATGTGTCTCGCCCTTCCCGCGTTACCATTATTCAAAAACTACCAGTAATTGGTATGCGTGAAGATTGTATGCCGCCTCGGAGAACGAGTAAAGCCAAAGAGGCCGAGCAGCCTCCGCAAGAGTATGGTATGGAATGAAAAAAGGGCCAGCCTGAAAGGACTACGCCATGCCACACCGCTTTATGACCTTGCGCGAAATTCGACGCGCTGCAAAAACCATGCTGCCGCCCGGACCGTGGGCGTTCGGCGCTGGGGGCGCGGAAACGGAAACCACGCGCCGCCGCAACCGCCGGGCGCTCAAGCGCCTGGCCATCCGCCAGCGGGTTCTGCACGATGTCCGCCATATCGATATCAGCACGACCTTTCTGGGACTCGAGCTGCCCACCCCCTTTGCCATTGCGCCGATGGGCGGTCTGGTACTTTTTCATCCGGAAGGTGACCTTGAAATGGTGCGCGGAGCAAGCCCCAGCCGCAACCTCGCCTTTGTGAGCGGGGTCACCGGCTGGGCGGTCGAAGACCTGGCCCAGACAGCGCGCGGCCCCTTGATATATCAGCTCTACTGGAGCGGCCCACGTTCCTGGTGCCAGGATTTGCTCGCCCGGGTAGAAGCCGCGGGCTATCACGCCGTCTGCCTGACGGTGGACGTACAGACCTATAGCCGCCGTGAGCGGGACGTTGAGTTGCGTTATGACCCGCAGCGGGCGCGGGCAATCGCCCCCAACGAACAGCCGCCGGAGTTCGACTATCAGACCCGCCTGACCTGGGACGATGTGGCCTGGCTCAAGAGCATTCTGTCGGTCCCGCTTGGCTTAAAAGGCATTCTCACCCCGGAAGACGCCAGGCTGGCCGTTGAGGTCGGGGCCGAGATCATTTGGGTATCGAACCACGGCGGCCGTCAGCTCGATTCCACCCTGGCGACGATTGATGCCTTGCCTGGTATCGTTGAGGCTGTCGAAGGCAAAGCTCAAATCGTGATTGATGGCGGCTTTCGGCGGGGCACGGACATTATTAAAGCCCTGGGGTTGGGAGCCAATCTGGTCGCCATGGGCCGGCCCATGCTGTGGGGTCTGGCCGCGGATGGCGCGGCCGGGGTGCATCGGACCATCGAATTATTCCGCGACGAACTGGAAACCAACCTGGCCCTGTGCGGACAAACCAGCGTGCGTACGCTGGAGCCGAACCTGATTCGCCAGGTGGACTACTGAGCCTGCGGCTTCAATCGAAAGGAGACGCGCCGAAATCGCACACAGGAGGACGCATGCAGTTTGGCATTATCTTTCCCACCCGTATCGATGACTGGCAACTGGTAAGAGACGCCGAGGACCTGGGTTATGACCGGGCCTGGGTCCCGGACTCCCAGATGATCTGGTCGGACTGCTATGCCACCCTGGCGCTGGCCGCGCAGCATACCTCGCGGATTCATATTGGCAGCGGAGTCTCGATTCCCGGCAGCCGTATCGCTCCGGTCACGGCCCATTCCATTGCCTCGATCAACCAGATTGCGCCCGGTCGTGTCTTCCTCGGCCTCGGCACCGGGCATACCGCCATGCGCGTCATGGGCATGAAACCCATGCGCATCAAACCCTTCCGCGAATATCTGCGCGTTGTGCGGGCGCTCCTGCGCGGGGAAGAGGTTGACTATACTTTTGGTGACACCACCCGCACGATTCGTTTTCTCCACCGGGACCTGCGCTTTATCAACCTGGAAGACCCCATTCCGATTTATGTTGCCGCCAACGGGCCACGGGCGCTGGGCCTCACGGGCGAATTCGGGGACGGACTCACGACCCTGCTCTACGAGGATACCAGCGTCCTGCGCGATCATTTACAGTTGATCCGGGCAGGAGCGGCCAAGGCCGGACGCAGCCTGCCGGACCCCTTTCACGTTTCCGCGGTCACCGCCGTCGTGATTCTGCGTCCGGGCGAGACTTTGGAATCGGACCGGGTCATCGACGCCTGCGGGGCCTGGGTCACCACGGCGCTGCATTTTGTGTATGAGGTCTATCAGTTGACCAAAGATGAGGCAGTCATTCCGCCGGCGTTTGCAGACACCTGGGAGGAGTATTGCGCCCATGTCGATCGGATGGAGACACCGGCCGACAAACGCTATCTCCAACTCCACGACGGCCACAGTACCTATCTGGTGCCGGCCGAGCGGCGCTTTGTAACCCCCAAGGCAATTCAGGACACGAGTCTGGTGGGCACGCCAGAGGAAATTATTGAACGCATCCGCGTGACAGAGCAAGCGGGAATGCGCGAGCTGACCATCCTGCCTCCGACCCAGACCAGCCGGGAGATGCTGGCAGAGTTTGCCGAGCTGGTGATGCGCAAGTATTGAGACTCGTGGGTGAGGACTGTGGCCCTCTACCCCTCAAGCTGTTCGTTCAGTCTGGCGATGGCTTCGACATAGCCCTCCACCATTTCCCGCACGATATCGCGGGTGGCCCGCACGCTGTTTTGCGCGCCAATACCCTGTCCGGCGGGATAGGAGTACAACTGATAGGTGCCGGACTCCGGGGTTACGCCCGGAGCCTTCATGGCGTGGTCGATGCGGCGCAGGGAAGGATAATTCAAAACGCTTTGAAGCGGGGTTTTCAGCGGCTCCGGGGTGTCGGGTCGATCCCAGGCCTCGGTCCATGCCGAGCGTAAAAACCGGGCGTGTTTGCCCGTCATGGATCGGGTCCGTACCGTGTCATCCGTCTCCGCGGCCAGCACCTTCTGCTTGGCCATGCGGTCCAGTTCAGACTCGGCCGTCGTCAGCCAGACGGAACCACACCACACGCCCTGGGCACCAAGCGCCAGGGCCGCGGCCATCTGCCGCCCGCTGCCGATGCCGCCGGCGCCGAGCACTGGGGTGGGGGCAACGGCATCGACAATTTCCGGTACCAGCACCATGCCGCCAATCTCTCCGGTATGTCCTCCGGCTTCGTAGGACTGGGCGATAATCACGTCCACACCTGCGGCTTTGTGGCGCTCGGCGTGCTTTTTCTTGCCGGCCAAGGCCCCAACGTAGAGACCCCGTGCATGAGCCGCCTCAGTCACCCAATCCGGCGGCGTGCCGAGCGCACTGACCAGAAACCGCGCCTTGTGCTCAAAAGCGATATCCACGATACCCTTGGTCTGTTTCTGGGAATAGCGTAAGCCGCGTTCCTTTTTGGAGGCGGTCAGATGGTCCGGCAACTTGGGCACCCCGGCGTCTTCCAGGAGTTTCTCGACAAACCGCCGGTGCTCATCCGGGATGTGCTCCTGGAGCGCCTTTTGATCCATCCCGCCGGTTGCAGCGCCCACATAGTTTGAGGGCATCATCAGGTCTACGCCGTACGGGATGTCGCCGAGTTGCGCGTCTATCCATTGCAGATCGATTTCCAGGCGTTCGTCCGTGTGAATCGCAGCCCCAAGCACACCGAGTCCGCCGGCCTTGCTGACTGCGACAACAACGTCACGGCAGTGCGTAAAGGCGAAGATGGGATATTCAATTCCGAACATTTCTGCGACTTGGGTTGGCATGTTGTCTCCTCAATCTTTTTTCGCTCGTATACAACCACGCTTGAGACAAACAGGCTACAACCTCGGGACTAGGAGGAGAGCGAAGAGTGCGCTAATCACTCCCTCATGAGCACTCACATGAGCGATCGGGCGATTAAACGTATCAGCATCGTTGGTGCAGGCTTAATGGGCCATGGCATTGCCCAGGAGTTTGCCTTGGCCGGCTACCGCGTGACCATGCATGCGCGCACCCAGGCGAGTCTGACCCGAGCGGAGGAAAATATCCAAGCCAATCTTGCCCGCTTGATCGCACTCGGCGCGCTGACTGAGGACCGAGCCAGGCCGGTCCTGTCCCATATTCGGGCCGAGCTTGACCTGAAAGGAGCGGTCGAGGATGCCGATCTTGTGATTGAGTCGGTGTTTGAAGAGAGAGAACTGAAGCGAGGCATCTTTGAGCAGCTTGACCGCCTTTGTCCTCCGCATACCATCCTGGCGAGCAATACCTCGACGCTCATGCCCAGCCAGTTCATGCATACCGTGCAGCGCGTCGACAAGGTCTTAGTCGCGCACTATGCCAACCCCCCCTATCTCATTCCCATTGTTGAAATTGTGCGTGGGCCGGCCACGTCGGATGAAACACTCGACACCCTGTCCGGATTACTCACGCGTGTGGGCAAACGACCCGTCGTCGTGCAAAAAGAAGTGCCTGGCTTTATTCTCAATCGTTTGCAGGGTGCGCTGCTGCGTGAAGCCCTTTACATGGTGCAAAACGGTATTGCCAGCCCGCAGGATATTGATACGGCCATGAAGAACAGTATTGGCCGACGCTGGGCGGTCGCCGGGATTTTTGAAGTTTTTGAGCTGGCCGGCTGGGACCTGATCTCTGCCGCCATGCAAGGGCTGTATCCACATCTCACAACGTCGCAGCAGATCCCGCCGGTCCTCTCCGCAAAAGTTAGCCAGGACGAGCTTGGGGTAAAAACGGGCAAAGGGTTCTATGATTGGACACCGGAGTCGGCCGACGCCCTGCGCCAACGGATCGCCCACGCCTTGGTTGAAACGGAGAAGTGGACACAGCAGGCGGGGCCACAGGATCAGGCAAAACCGCATTGACACTGAAAACCTCACAGCGCTAGGCTTCAGCACGATACAGAGGAAAAGGGATTCTTCAGCATGGCATATATCGGCAGTGCGGTCAGTGGCATCCTGGATACCAAACTCGTGGCCGGCAAGGGACAATACACCGCAGACGTGAGTCTGCCGGACATGGGCCATATGGCCGTTGTCCGTAGTCCCTATGCCCACGCCCGGATTCTCAGTATCGACACCAGTGCGGCGCGGCAGCACCCAGGCGTGCGTATTGTTGCCACCGGGGCAGAGATCAAGCAGTGGAGCAAGCCCATTCCCCATACGCTGAACCCCAGCGCCTTTGGGGGAAAAACGGCCGATATTTACTGCCTGGCGATTGACCGGGTGCATTATGTCGGCACGCCGGTGGCTGCGGTGGTTGCCGACACCAGACACGCCGCGACCGAGGCCGCCAATCTTATCGAAGTCGAGTACGCGGACCTGCCGGTGGTGATCGATGCCGAACGGGCATTGGAGCCGGATTCCCCTCTGCTCTACCCTGAGTGGGAGACCAACGAACTGATGCACGTTCGTTTTCAGGGTGGTGATGTTGAGCGGGCCTTTGCCGACGCCGACCATATCCTGGACGATACCCTCCGCCTGCATCGCCATACGGCCACGCCGCTGGAGCCACGCGCGGCCCTGGCGCATTATGACGACCGCGCTGAGCGTCTGACCTTGTGGGTCTCCACCCAGGCGCCCCATCCCCTGCGCACAACCTTGGCCAACACCTTGCAGATGGACGAGAACGATATCCAGGTGATTCAGCCTCAGGTGGGTGGCGCGTTTGGGGTCAAGATTCCAACCTATCAGGAAGACCCGCTGGCCTGCCTGCTGTCGAAACGGACCGGCAAGCCTGTCAAATGGATCGAGGAGCGCACCGAACATTTGATGGCCGGCGGTCACGCTCGCGAGCAAACCCTCAAGTTCTCGGTCGCCTGCAAGGCGGACGGAACCGTGACCGGCCTTAAAGTTCGCATCATTGGCGACGTCGGGGCCCTGGCCGCGGTGGGCGGTTGGGGTATGTCCTATGTGGCCTCCTTTGTTGTGCCCGGCCCGTACAAAATCCCAAACTGCGAGGTTGATTTATCCATTGTGGTGACCAATAAGGGCCCCTGGAACGCCTATCGTGGATTTGGCAAGGAGGCAGCTTCTTTTCTCATGGATCGCGTCATGGACCGGGTTGCCGATACAGTCCAAATGGACCGCGCCGCAGTGCGGCTCAAAAATTTTGTACCTAAAGACGAGTTTCCTTACGTGCAAATCTCGGGCGCCACCCTGGACAGCGGAGATTATGTCAAGGCGCTGCAAGACGTCATGGACAAAGCCGGCTACCATACTTTCGCTGAGGAACAACAGCGCCTGCGCGCCCAGGGTCGATATATCGGCATGGGTGTGGGCTTTGAACTCACGCCCGAGGGCGGCTGTATCCCCGACTCCTTTATCGGCGGCTATGAAGGCGCCACCGTCCGCGTCAGCCCGAGCGGGCAAGTCACCGTCCTGACCGGTGTCACCTCGCCCGGTTCGGGTAATGAAACCGGCATTGCCCAGATTGTGGCAGATGCCCTCGGCGTTCCGCTCAGTACCGTCAGGGTCGTGCAGGGTGATACCCAGGCCTGTCCTTATGGACTGGGCAATTGGAGCTCGCGCAGCCTGTTCATGGGCGGCTCAGCCTCACTGTACGCGGCTCGGGAAGTACACCATAAGGTGCTGCGGGTCGCGGCAAGTATGCTGGAAGCGGTGCCCGAAGATCTGAACTGCGAACAGGGCCGCATTCGCGTCAAGGGGCAGGCTGACCGGGAGGTCGCATTCAACGATGTTGCCGAGTACGTCCACAAACGCGCCTTCGACCATCACGCCTTTGATATGGAACCGGGCTTGGAGTCCACACGCTATTTCCGCATGGGCAATATCCACCACGTGCCGGACGACAAAGGCCGGATCAACACTTATCCGTCCTACCCCTATGCGGCCTGCGTGGCTGTGGTGGAGGTGGATGTTGAAACCGGCGTCATCACCCTCCTGCGCTATGTGACCGTCCACGACTGCGGCACAGTCATTAATCCCTTACTGGTCGAAGGACAATTTCAGGGTGCCGTCGCGCAGGGACTCGGCGGGCTGATCTATGAACAGCTCAGCTATGATGACAACGGCCAACTCCAGACCGGGACGTTCATGGACTATACCCTGCCTACCGCCGTGGAAGTGCCGAGTGTTGAGATTCACCACCAGGAAGTCCCGAGTCCGTATACGCCACTCGGCACCAAAGGCGCGGGCGAGTCCGGCGTGTCCAGCCCATTTGGGACCATCGTCAGCGCGGTAGAAAACGCCCTTGCACCCTTTGGGGTGAAAATTCACGATACCCCGCTGACTCCTCAACGGGTGTGGCGCATGATTCAGACGGCCAAGAATGGCAACAACGGAGGGGCGAAGGCATGATACGCGCACCCTTTCAGCTCCATAGGCCACACTCTATCGACGAAGCCGTCCGTCTCTTATCCCAGTGCGTACAAAACGGTGAAGACGTAAAGCTGCTGGCCGGGGGTCAGTCGCTGATGCCAAGCATGAACCTCGGCTTGGTCGCGCCGGCCCATATCGTCAGCCTCAACCATGTTGCCGGTCTCGACTCCATTCGCCGGGACGGGGATATGCTCGCCATCGGAGCGGGGACTACCCATCATGCCCTGGCCGAGTCCGAGGTCGTGCAAGCCCACTGTCCGATTCTCAGCGAGACCGCAGCCTGTATTGGTGATGTCCAGGTTCGCAACCGGGGGACGTTGGGCGGCTCGATTGGTCATTTTGATCCCGCGGCTGACTACCCGCCCGTACTCGTCCTGCTTGATGCAGCCTGTCAGATTGTTAGCCCAAGTGGAGAGCGAACTGTCGCCGCCAAAGACGTCTTTGTTGATTATATGACAACGAGTCTGAGCGCAGATGAGGTCCTGACCGAAATTCGCGTCCCGGTCCTGCCCTCGGACACTGGTACGGCCTACGTGAAGTTCACCAGGGTAGAGGGCGGCTTTGCCATTGTCGGTGCAGGCGCATGTCTGAGGCTCAACCCGGATAACACCTGTCGGTCCATCCGGGTCGGCATCTGTGGCGCAGCCCCCGTCCCGGTGCGTTTGACCGCTATCGAGGACACGCTGACAGGCAAGGCCGTGGACGACGCCTTTGTTGAGATGGTTGCGGCTGCCGCGTATGAGTCGGCTCATGACCCGGTCGCAGAGTTGCACGCCGATGCGGACTACAAACGAGAGATGGTCCGAGTGTTTACCCGTCGGGCGGTGAAGACGGCCTGGGAACGGGCGGATTAAGGGACAGTATGGGAAGGCTATGCAGACCACCATTCAGCTCATAGTGAACAATACTCCGTGTGAAGCCACGGTCGATACGCGCACGCTCCTGGTCGATTTTTTGCGCGATCAACTCGACCTGACCGGTACCCACCTCGGCTGTGCCACCGGCAATTGCGGCGCGTGTACCGTTATGCTCGACGGTCTGACGGTCAAAGCGTGTACCATTCTGGCGGCCGATGTCGCCGGCTCCACGGTCACCACCATTGAAGGCTGGACACAAGATGCCCGGCAATCGGGCGACCTGCATCCGATCCAGGCTGCCTTTGTCAAACACCACGCCTTACAGTGCGGCTTTTGTACCCCCGGCATGGTGTTGTCGGTTCAGCAACTGCTGAAAGAAAAGCCGCACCCGACCGAGGCGGAGATTCGGCACGGCATAGCCGGCAATCTATGCCGCTGCACCGGCTATGCCAGCATTGTCAAGGCGGTTCAGGAAATCGCGACAACAACCTCCCTCTCCCCTGGAGGGAGAGGGCTGGGGTGAGGGGGTCTTTCACTCCGCCGGCTTCTTGAACTTGAGCGTCATGCGGTCGCTCTCTCCAATCGCCAGATACTTTTCTCTGTCCTCGTCTCCGAGACTGAGAGCGGGCGGCAGGGTCCACACGCCTTTAGGATGGTCGCGTGTATCTTTCGGATTGGCGTTGATCTCAGTCTGGTCCACGAGCTTGAAGCCCGCTTTTTCTGCCATTCGAACAGTCGCCGCTTCGGTCACATAACCCGAAGACGCCTTGGGGTCCTGTTCCGTGCTGGGATCGGCCCGGTGCTCTACCAGACCGAGAATCCCGCCCGGCTTGAGCGCCGCATACATGGCGGCAAAAACCCCGTCGGCCGTCCCGGCGCTCATCCAGTTGTGGACGTTGCGGAAGGTCAGCACCATGTCCGCCGAGCCGGCGGGGGCAATATCGACTTTGTCGGGCGGGGCGAGTTCGGTCACCGTTGGCGTGCCATACACCTCGGGCTTGGCAGCCAGCTTCTCGTCCAGAAGGGCGTTCAGCCGCTTCATGTACGCAACCTCGGATTCCCGATCGAACCCGGCCAGGTATAAGCGTCCCCGGTCTTTCAGGTAGGGGGCCAGAATCTCGGTGTACCAGCCTCTTGACGGTGAGATTTCGACCACCGTCATATCCGGCTTGAGGCCCATCCAGGTCAGGGTTTGCGCGGGACGGCGGTATTGATCGCGCGCCTTATGCTCGGCCGAGCGATGGTCTCCGTCAATGGCGGCTTGCAGGGCAGGATCGACGCCTTCTGCCGCAGCGTGGTGATCGGCACGGGTCTGGCCGGCAAAAAGTAGGCCGATACTCAGAGCGAGGCAACCGTGGAAAAAGCGGGTCAATAATACTTTCGACATGAAGAGTACTCCTTCCTTGTGTTGTGAATGGAACCGGGCAGACACACAAGTCTGACCCGACAGTAATAATGTATCGTGAATCCGCTGTCCGCCTGTAAGCCTTACCTGTTAGAGATGTTTCCGCAATCCCCCAGGCGAGGCAGTCCTATGAGAATGAAGAAAATTTCTCTCCCTGCCCCTCTCCCAAACGGGGCGCACGCCGTAGGGGCAATTCATGAATTGCCCCTACACCGGCCAGACAGATCAAAGGGCCACCCCCGCACCGGGT
>JAJDZM010000294.1 GCA_022824615.1 Candidatus Binatia bacterium
ACCACATCCCAGCCGTGCAGGGCGAAGTCCAGCATATCTTCCAGCAGGGCTTCGCCGGTTGATTCACCAAAGCCTGGGAATTCCGGGGCGAACACATGGTAGTGCTGGGCCAGTTGGTCGAGGAAGGGATTCTCCGGAAACAAGCCGCCGGCGCCGTGCATAAAGACCAGCGGCTCGCCGCTGCCCGCGTCGAGGACGTGGACCTTGGTTCCGCGTCCCGTCTCGATCATGCGGCTGTTCATAGCGGCATCCTTGCGTCCTGACGCGCCTGCTCAATACCGGTCTCGGGTTGCAGCCGTTCATCGAGCGGCTTGCACCACCAGCGATTGTCGTCCTTCCACTCCGGCCACATATCGCGCAGGTGGGGCATGACTTGTTCGGCAAACAGCTTGGTCGAGTAGCGCGTTTTCCAGTCGGGCATATTACCGATATGGATCAGGCAGAAGATATGTCCCACGCGCAGCGACTTGATGAGGGCTTCCATGCGTTCGCGAACCGTGGCCGGGCTGCCGGCAATGATATAGCCCTCGTCAACCAGTTCTTTCCAGGACAGGTTCGGAAACAGACTTTGCATCTCCTCGCTCAAGGCGTTGAGCACATCTGCCTTGAGGGTCTTGATCGTGCGATAGCCCGGTGCGTCGGCAAAACCACCGTGGACGTGTAAGCAGCGGTTATAGAAATAGCTGACGTGCTCGGCGTACATCTCTTCGGCCTGCTCGTCCGTATCGGCAACGCAGATGGTCTGGGCAAAGGCCGCCCGATAGGGGGATTCGTCTTTGCCACGGGCCGCCACGCGGTCCCAATAGCCGTCCAGCAGTTTTTTCCCGCGCAGATAGCCGGTGAAGGACAGGTAGGAGTAGTTGTAGTCGTTATCCAGGCAGAAGTCCCAGGTCTCGACCGAACCGCCACCGGGGATATAGATCGGCGGATTCGGCTTTTGAATCGGCTTGGGCCACAGGTTGACATAGCGCAGTTGGTTGTATTTGCCGTCAAAGGCAAACGGCTCGTCCTCGTGCCAGGCGCGCATGACCAGAGCGTGCGCTTCGGCATATTTATCCCGGGTCAGACCTGGAATCTGGCCGTAGCAATAATTGGTGTCCATCGAGGTCCCGACAGGGAATCCGGCCAGCAGGCGACCGCCGGAAATGACGTCCAGCATGGCAAATTCCTCGGCCACCCGCAGCGGCGGGTTGTACAGGGCCAGCGAGTTGCCAATCACCGCCAGGGCGGCCTGGGAGGTGCGTCGGGCCAGACCAGCGGCAATGATATTTGGAGAGGGCATCAGGCCATAGCCGTTCTGGTGATGCTCGTTGACGCCGATGCCGTCATAACCGAGCGAGTCGGCGTATTCGAGTTGGTCCATATACTCATGGTAGACAAAATGGCCCTTGTTGGGGTCATACAGCGTATTGGGAATATCCACCCAGACGGAGCGGTGCTCTTCGCGAAAATTATCCGGCAGACTCGGCCACGGCATGAGATTAAACCACGTGAATTTCATTGCTTCCTCCGTTTTGTGGGTGGTGGGTTTCCGACAGTCGCCTCTCCCGAATCTAGCCGACCTTGGCGGAGAATTCTAGGCCGAAAGTCTTCCCCTACGCCGCCTGCACCTTGCGTGGAGCGGTCAGCGCCTCCACCACATTATGCATCAAACGCAGGCCCAGGTCTTCCTGAAGCGTTAAGATGGACTCCGGATGAAATTGTACTGCGGCGACGGGCAGGTCGGTATGTTCAACCGCCATGACGACCCCGTCATCGCTCTCAGCGGTGACGCACAGACAGGTGGGCAGGCTGTCCCGCAGGGCAAACAGCGAGTGGTAACGCGCCGCCCGAAACTCTCCGGGGAGATTGTCATATAGCTGCCCAGCACGAACGTGGATACGTGATGGCTTGCCGTGCATGGGATAGGGGAGCGTCGCGAGTCTGCCCCCAAAGTACTCGACAATACCCTGGAGGCCGAGACACACGCCAAAGACGGGGAGATTCCGTTTCAGGATAGCGTTAAGCGTCTCCGAGAGGTTAAAATCTCCAGGTTCCCCCGGACCAGGCGAGAGGACAACCAGGTCGGGCCGGTAGGTATCAAATTCGCGCGCGGGAAAACCGGTCCGCAGGGTGAGAACCTCGGCTCCGGTTTGGCGCAGATAATTGGCCAGGGTATGGACAAAGGAATCCTGATGGTCGATCAGCAGAATTTTTTTATTTCGGCCAACAGGCGCTAGAGGCATACCCTTTTCTGGAGTAAAACCACGCGGACGGCGGATAGCGTCGAGAAAGGCAGAGGCTTTGATGTGAGTTTCTTCCTCCTCCGCCTGCGGGTCGGAGTCGTACAGCAGGGTGGCGCCGGCCCGGACTTGGGCCACTCCGTCTTTCAGGCGAATGGTCCGCAGCGTCAGGCCGGTATTCAGATTGCCGTTAAACCCAATCAGACCCACCGCACCACCGTACCAGGCACGGGGCGATTTTTCGTGGTCTTCAATAAACTGCATGGCCCAGGCTTTGGGGGCGCCGGTAACGGTCACGGCCCAGGTGTGGGCTAAGAAGGCGTCGAGCGCGTCAAACTCTTCTCTGAGATAGCCCTCCACATGATCGACGGTATGGATCAGGCGGGAGTACATTTCGATTTGACGCCGCCCAATCACGCGGACGCTGCCCGGTTCACAAATACGGGACTTGTCGTTGCGGTCCACGTCCGTGCACATGGTCAGCTCGGACTCGTCTTTCTTTGAGGTCAGGAGTTCAAGAATCCGGTCGGCATCGGTGATCGCATCCTGCCCGCGGGCAATGGTGCCCGATATGGGACAAGTCTCGACACGCCGGCTTTCGACCCGAACGTACATCTCGGGTGAGGCCCCCACCAAGTATTCGTCCTGTCCGAGATTGACAAGAAAGCCGTACGGCGACGGGTTGCGTTCCCGGAGTCGGCGGAACAGTTCCGCGGGAGAGGCCGTGCAGCCTTCAAAAAACGTCTGTCCGGGCACCACCTCAAACAGGTCTCCCTTTTTGAATGCCTCTTTGGCCACGGCCACCCCTGAGGCATACTCACCCGGCTCGTGGTCGCAGCCCTGCTTCACCTGCGGGTTTCCCCGATACGCCCGGCTTTCGCCGCTGCGGGGTATGCCATGCGTCGAGTGTCCGTCTATTTCAAATTCATAGCTGCGTCGCATCGCCCGCTCGCGTCGATGGTCAACCACAATCAGTTCGTCAGGGAGATAGAGTACCAGGTCGCGCTGGTCGGTCGGACGTTCCAAACGCAGCCGTATCGGCTCAAACTGAAAGGCGAGGTCGTAGCCAAACGCGCCATACAGACCCAGATGAGGCTCCGCGGTGCTATAAAAGAGCTGCACCAATACGCGCAGCACGGAAAAAAGCGACGCTTGCTGACTGCGCTGCTCCTCCGGGAAGCGTTCAAGCGTGGGCGTGACTGAGCCAATCAGAGCCTGCCCCCGAACCTCCAACGAGACGACGGCGGAGAGCTGCTCAAGCACTGCGGTGATAGCCGGCAAGAGCAGGGTACCGCGCTCGTTCAGGGCTGACA
Source organism: Candidatus Binatia bacterium (assembly GCA_022824615.1). Lineage (GTDB taxonomy): Bacteria > Desulfobacterota > Binatia > Bin18 > Bin18 > Bin18. The sequence goes on from JAJDZM010000294.1 coordinate 3,536, forward strand.
CCCAAAAATTCAAGCCACGTCCCCCGATCGCCAAGGGCGGGTTGATAAAGCCCATATCCCAGCGGGTGTAGCGTCCGGGATATTCATAGCTTGAGGCAAACAGGGCGCCGCGCTGGCTGTCGAGCGCGTCCAGAACGGGCTCGATGGTGTCTGCCGCGGGCAGGTCGTCGATCACCCGGTGAACGGTGATCCCCCCACGGGTATGGTAATGGTCCGTGTGTTGGAGCAGGGATGTCATATTGGCCTCGCTATCCTCCGCTGATGGAGCCGGGCCTATACAAAAAAGGCCGCAACCTTGGGAGAGGCGGCGGCCTAAAAAAGATAGAGCCGCCTCTCAGCGAAAAGGCGGCTCCGATTTCAGTCGTTATCCTACGTCCGGGCCACCTCCTGAGGCAGCCACCACCAATTCCGGTTAGGCTGGAACAGATAATGGTTCGGACGATTCATCGTAAAAGGCTTCTGTTGTATTATAATGATAGACGTTCTACGGACTTTTCTTGCGCAATTGCGGTCATCACCTCTTCTATACGCTTCTCGTTTTTGATGCAGTAATGACAGAAGGGAACGTCAAGGCCGTCTATCGTCCTGATGAAGAAGACCACCGTTGGGACATAATAGCATGAGCGACACGAGGGGTGCCGTCCTTCATCTTTTTTCGTGTATATCGCTATTCTGGGGTCCATATTTATTATGCCACCCTCTCTTTTCTGGATTGCATGTGACTGCACACTGTAAGCCTGAATTTCTAAAAAAACAACTCCATGTTGTGAAAGGTGAGGACGTGAGTGAGAGGCAAACTATGACCGGCAGCCAAGTCTACCTCCGACCGCTGACAGGCGATGATGCCGCCGCCTTTGTACCGTGGGTCAACGATGCTGAGGTGACCCGCACCCTGGCCGTCGGAGCGGCTGTTATGGACAGACAAGCGGAGCAGGCCTGGATTGAAAAGATGAATGCCAGTGGGAGCGATGTGCTTTTCGGCATTGCTATCCAGGAGACCGGCCGGCTTATTGGTTCGATCGGGCTGAATCAGATCGACTTTCGATATCGCGGCGCCAGTCTGGGCATGATGATTGGCGAGAAAAGTATGTGGGGCAAAGGGTATGGAACGGAGGCGACAAGGCTGGTAGTGCGCTATGCTTTCGAAAAACTTCATCTGAATCGTGTCCAACTCCACGTGTACGAATATAATCTGCGCGGAATTCGCGTGTACGAAAAAGTCGGCTTCCGGCTGGAAGGCGTGCTACGACAGGAGCATGTGTACGACGGTCGTTTTTGGGATACGGTCGTCATGGCGATCTTGCGTGAGGAATGGGAGAAAAGGCCGGCTTTGCCCGAGGCCGACCCGCGCAAAACCTAAGAGCCCCCTCCGAGGAGGGGAACTGGAATGAATAATGCGCAACCCCTTCCATATAGGTACAGACATCTATCTCCGCCCACTGGAGCCTGAGGACGTTCCCAGCCTGACCGACTGGACAACCCGGCCGGCAATACGGACTGTTCTCGATCTCTTTTACCGTCCGCTGGGCCAGTCCGCCGCAGATCTGTTTCTGGAACGTACCAAAAACGACGCACACGATATCGCCCTTGGTATTGTCGCGCAGGAAACGGAGACCATGCTCGGTTTCATTGGTCTCAATCGTATTGACCAGGAAAACAGTCACATCCAATTGGGGTTTTTCCTCGGCGAGCAAAAGGCGGACGGTGAGCGCTATCTGTCTGAAGCCGTCGGTCTGATGCAACGCTATGTGTTTGCAGTCCTCGGCATGAACCGTCTGTGGCTGTACGTGGATGCCGCGGAAGCTCGGACCATCAACCTGCTGGAACGGCAGGGGTTTGTCCGTGAAGCAACCCTGCGACAGGACCGATATCTCGACGGACAATATGCCGACACGGTCGTGATGGGGCAGGTAAGGGGATATGGGGGAGATTGAGGGGAGAGAACCATTGAGAAAACCCGTCAAGGAATTATCGACATTATCCCGGAGGATGTAGAGGAAGAAATGAAAAGGAACAGAATTTCCGAATCAAAGAGAAATTTTTTCTATTTTCTGAGACAACTGCTGCGCCTATTCGCCTTGCACAAAGCGCAATAAGAATATCATTTTGCAAGGCGGGTAATTTCGACCGATAATCGGGTCGGGTTGCCAGAATATCAGCAGCTATTTTTCCCATGTCTACCCAATCTCTGTGATTGGGATATACTAGGCGGCTGACTCGGACATAGGGTGCTACCAAGTCATCAACCAGGCGTATGGTTTGGACTGTATGAGCCCCTGCATAGAGCTCTCCAGCGACAACTGAACAGCAAAATACAGATTCTTTCAAATGTTCAGGGGCCAAAAGCTATACAGTAGAACAGTATAGATGAACGCCTATCCCTTCGGTAATCCCAATACCCGCTCACCCATGATATTTTTCTGAATCTCACTCGTTCCGCCGGCAATCGTGTACTGTCGGGCGCTGAGGACACGGTTGAACCAGCGTGGGGCGTCGGGAACGGTCTCGGTCGCCTGTTCGGTAATGGCGGCGCCGGCCAGGAGTTCGCTGGCAAACGCGGCAATGTCAATGCCCAACTCCGAACCGCACAGTTTCAGCATGGAGCCTTCCGGACCGGGGGGCAAGCCCTTGAGCAGTTTGGTCAGGCCGCGCAAGCGGGTGTATTTCAGGGCCTGGCTTTCAATGTGAAATTGGGTCAGCTTCTGTCGCACCCAGGATTGCTCCCAAGCCGGCTCACCGTCGATGGAGACCTGTTGGGACAGTTCCGCCAAACGGCCAATCTGGTCGTCATAATTCCCGACCCCGGCATAGGCACGCTCGAACATTAACGTCGTCATGGCCACCTTCCAGCCCTGGTTGAGCGGGCCAACCAGATTGGTCTTGGGCACGCGCACATCTTCGAAAAAGACTTCGTTGAAATGCGCATGGCCGTTCATCAAAACTAAGGGCCGGACCGTTACACCGGGAGTTTTCATATTGACCAGCATATAGCTGATACCGCGATGCTTGGGCGCGTCCGGGTCGGTCCGAACCAGCATGAAAATCCAGTCCGCGTACTGCGCGCCCGAGGTCCAGACCTTCTGGCCGTTAATGATGAAATCGTCACCCTCGGCCACGGCCTTGGTTTGCAGGCCGGCCAGGTCCGAGCCCGCACCGGGCTCGGAGTACCCCTGACACCACACATCATCGCCGTTCAGTATCCGCTTGAGAAAGCGCCCCTTTTGTTCGTCCGTGCCCCAGTGCATGAGCGTCGGACCGCACAGGGCAATGCCGGAGTAGCCGGGTAAGACCGGCGCATGGGCGTTTGTGTATTCTTCGTCAAAAATGACCTGTTCCAGCAGGCCGGCGCCACGACCGCCGTACTCTTTGGGCCAGGCAATACCAACCCAACCGCTGGCGTACATGGTACGCTGCCAGATACGGCGTTTTTCAAACGTTTCCCGGTCCGGGGCGACCCGCTCGTCTTTGGGGTCGGCGACACACAGGGAAGGGTCCAAATTCGCGGCCAACCAGCCGCGGACTTCGGCCCGAAAGGCGTCCTGTTCAGGCGTGTATTGAAAATCCATGTTCTTCCCCTCTTCGTTTTGTACCGAGGCCGTTTACGCCAGCGTCTTGAGCGTAGGCAAGACTTCTTCGCCCAACCGTTGGATGCATTCGATGACCTGCTCCGGCCTGGGCCCCATGGGCACCCGGCAGCGTAGCACGAAATGCTCGACCCCGAGTTCTTTTTGCCACAGGCTGAGGTGTTCGAGCCAGTCGTCTTTGGTGCCTATCACCATATAGGGGCGGACTTTATCCAGGGTGAAATCCGCTTCTGAGCGAAAATCTTTGGTCGGCGTGAGCATGCCCAGACGCAGATAAAACTTGCACTCCTCAAGCCAGAGCCGGCCAAACGTCTCTTCGGCTTCTTCCATGCTGGCGGCTAGCCAGCCGTCCCGGAGTAGCGCCACATGCGGCGTTTTGCCGGCCTTGATTGCCGCCTCCTGATAGATTTCCAATTGGCTTTTGAGGGTGTCAAAGGTGTCAAAAAATGGCGCCATTGACCAGACGTCGCCCAAGCGCCCGGCCCGCGCAATGGACTTCGGGCCAAACGCGCCTATCCAAATGGGAGGGCGGGGTTTCTGGTAGGGCTTGGGCGTAATGTGGATCGCATCGTAATCGTAATACCGGCCGTGGTGGGCAATCGGCCCCGGTGTGGTCCAGGCATTGTGCATGATGTCGAGACACTCTTCAAAGCGACCCTCGCGTTGCCGAATCGATACGCCAAAATGGTTGAAGTAATCAATATGATAGCCCACACCCACGCCCATGATGAGGCGACCGCGTGACAGCACATCAATCATAGCGGCCTGCTCGGCCAGATGGACCGGATGATACAGGGGCGGCATGATGACATAGGAGCCGATCTTGACGCGCTCGGTACGGGCGGCCAGCGCGGCCATGAGGGTCAGGGTCGAGGGAAACATACATTCCGTGCGGGCGTGTCGTTCGGGCACAAACAGGGCATCAAAGCCGGCCTGTTCCGCCTGTTCGGCCTCGTGCAGCAACTGCTGGGCAAAATCGGCCGAACGCTCCGAGTCGGGTTCTGGTTGTTGATACGGGCCACCGTGGGTATCGGGAACATAGCCAACCGAAATCATCCTGCCTCCTTTTGCATCATCTGCGCTGGAACGTCCAACTTTATATACGCGCTTGATCCGGCGGGCTCAATGAGAGGGGATTGGCTTGACCTGTGACAGCGGTGTCCAATAGGTAAGGGAAGAGCGGAGCGCATACCCGCAGCATCTACCAAGGAAAGGGCAAGGTATGATCAAACTCATGTCATTTTTCAAGCGCAAACCGGGCATGTCGGTCGAAGCCTTCCAGGAGTACTGGCGGACGAAACATGCCGCCGTGGTCGTCAAGCTGCCAGGCATTCAGCGCTATGTGCAGTCGCATACGCTGCTGTCCGGCTACCGCAAGGGAGAGCCGGTCTACGACGGCGTGGCCGAGGTGTGGGTCGAGGACCCCCAGGTGCTGCGGGCTCAGGTCGATACGCCGGAATACGCCGCGGTTCGGGCTGACGAGCCGAATTTCATCGACCTCTCAACCATGGGCAGCATTATCACCCAGGAGCATACGATTAAGGATGAGCGTGTCCCGCCCAATGCGGTCAAGAATATGGAGTTTGTCACCCATCGGGCCGACCTCTCGATTGAGGCGTTTCAGCAACACTGGCGAGAAGTCCACGGCCCGCTCGGAGCGGCCATTCCGGTGGTCAGACGCTATGTGCAGAGCCATACCCGACTCTCCGCGTTTTAAGCCGGAAAAACGCCCATCTATGACGGGGTGGCCATTACCTGGTTTGCCGACACGCAGGCTATGCGGACCTCAACAACCCTACCCGAATATACGGCAACGCGGGCGGATGAGGCCAATTTTATCGATAGCACCAAACTGCCGTTTATCATTACCCGCGAACACGTTATCGTGGGATAGGCGCGATCACGCTTCGGCTTCAAGCCGGTCGACCATGGCCGGGAAGAGTTGAGAGCTGTCCATTTTTCCCTGCTGGCTGAAAAACGAGAGATTGCCGTCCTCGTCACACAGCCAGCATTCACGTGCCCCCCTGGCAAAATACAAGGCGCGTTTCTCCGCCATTTCCGCGTCAGAGTTGGAAGGGGATTGAATCTCGACACATACCTCGGGGGCCTCGATATAGGGCGTTGCGCCCCTATTGCGTTGCAGAAATACGTCGGACGCCCAGACCACGTCAGCTACTTTCACGCCTTTGGCCGTCTCCACCGAACATTCGGTTAGGACCGTGCCGTCCGGCATATGGCTCATCAGGTAAAAGGCAATTTTGGTTTGCAGATTGCCATGCCGATTGGAGGCAGGGCTCATGACGATATTCCCCCACTCGTTGAGTTCAATCTTGTACGGCAAATCCTGGAGCAGGGTATCTTTGCAGACTTCGTCCCACTTCATGGCAGTGTTCCCCCAGCAGGTCTATCCTAGCCCATCCCGTGTGATCTGATAAAGTGCCGCCAGGAACTTGACTGTTACCCTGCCAAAAAAGGACCGATTTTTTACATTCAGGGGGCGTCACCGGCTACCTGCTGTTTCTGGAGGGTGACTAGTGAGGCGAGTTTGCCAACGGGCGGCAGACCACGGATGATCCGCCCGTTCACCACCAGGGTAGGGGTGGCTTCGATCTCAAGACGCAGGGCCTCGTCAATATCGCTCTTGACCAGTGCCTCTGTACGCCCGTCATCCATACACGCGTTGAACTGCTCGAAATCCAATCTGGCAGTCCTGGCATGAGTGTCAAAGTCGGTCCGCTTGAATTTGGTTTGATCCGCAAACAAGAGGTCGGCATACTCCCAGAATTTCCCCTGTTCCGCGGCGCACTCGGCAGCCATTGACGCCGCGCAAGCACCCGGATGAACCTGGCTCTTCATGCCGGTGTTACACTGCTGGTCAAGCGGATAGTGCCGAAACACGACGCGGACATCGTCCGGGTTGGCATGCTGAAACTTCAGCAGGGTGTCTCGGGCTCTGGCACATTGCGGGCAGCGGAAATCGACGAACTCGTGAATGGTAAGCACGGCGTTCGCGGGACCCTCGACGTGCCGCTCCGAGCCGCGCAGCACGACGGCGGGCTGGTCGTAGTAATAGCGCACAAAACCCATGTCCATCTCTGCTGGAGGAGGCGCGAGATATTCCTGAAGGGGGGTGACGTGGGCGGCGTCCTCTGTCTGGGTCAGCCCGATGCCAAGCAACACGATAGAAAAGCCAAGTGCGGCGTAAGCCAGCCGAGGTCGGGTCATCGCCGGGTCCGTCCGTCCCTGCACGACGGCACTCACGAAGAGGCCCAGGTTCACCAGGTATAAACCGGTACACAGGGGACAGACCGCTCCTATCGAGAAGAATGAGATCGCCGCCATATACAGCGAGAAGACAAATATCCAGCCGCACAGCAGGACGGTCAGACCAGGCACTGCCAGGAAGGTGCTGGCGAGGAGGATCGCATAGCCCCCAGCGGCCAGGACAGCCACGGGAACCCCAAAAAGGGTGGCATAAGCGCTGCTCAGGACCAGGCTACAGTTGACCGTGGTCCCGCTGCCGCAAAAAGCCGATTCAATACTCCCGCCTGCCCCCGCCTGATAGTGGAGGACCGAGAGGTAGACCCCGATAATGAGACCGAGCGCCCCAAGGATACGTATGGCGAGCAGCGGCCAACTGGGAGCGTGACGTGTTGCCTGCACGGCCGGGTCATGTGCGGCTGCCTGACGACGGGCAGCTTTTGCTTTCTTTGCTGACATAGGCTGAAGAAGAAACGTGTCCTCCATCCAATAAACATGCAGAGGCTGGACACGTTTCTTCTTTGAAGCATTACCACACCCCTTTCCGAATCGCCAATAGGGGTAGGGCTGCCTTGCGCGACGCGGGGAAAGCGGGTAGGGGCGAACAGATCGCTGTGAGGAAAGGGAGCGGGTATGGAGACGGATGATCTTGGCTGGATTCCCCGTTCTGTTCGAGACAAGCTTGACCAAGTCCGGATCAAACTCCACTTAAAAGAATGGCAGGCCTTCCCCCTGGAGGACCGCCAAGCCCTGTGCGCTTTGCCCTGCCAGGCCGCGGTTGAAAAAAAGGCGTTCCAGGACCGCCTTGATGCTTTGGCCTTGCAGCACTGCGGAGCGCTGCCGCGACGGCTGCCTCCGGACGGACCGGACGGGAAAGACTAGGGGCTGGACTCAGATATTCGGAAGAACCCACCCCGCCGCTTCCCTCTTGGGACGTATGATGGGTATGACCTGGCACGGAGCGTACTTCGACTTTGCCCCTACTGGGGCTACGCTCAGCACGAACGGCACTTCCATTCACCCTGAGCGTAGCGTAAGCGAAGTCGAAGGATCAGGGTGGACCACTCCCGCAGACTACTGCGTTGCCAGCATTTCCTCGATCAATTCGGCAAACGCCGAGTAGGGTTGCGAACCGGACAGAAAACGGCCGTTCACAAAAAAGGCTGGCGTCCCGCTCACCCCGAGTTGGGTGCCGAGCGCCAGGTCCTTGCTGACTGCTGCGGTATAGGCGTTATTGTCCAGGCAGGCCGCAAATTGTGCCGTGTCCAGTTTGAGGTCGGCGGCGTATTGTTTCAGTTCCTCGGGCTGTAATGCCTTGATATTGGCAAACAGGATATCGTGGTACTCCCAGTATTTGCCCTGATCTCCGGCACAGCGCGCAGCCTCAGCCGCTTTATACGCTTGGGGATGAAGCCGGGTTAGCGGAAAATCCCTGAATACAAATTTAACTTTATCCTTATAGTTTTCCTGAACTTGAGAGAGTGCAGACTGCACTCGGGCACAATACGGTCATTGATAGTCGGAGAACTCAACCAGCGTAATGGGCGCGTCCTGTGGTCCTTTTGCTGGTGCTCCGGCGGTCGGGACATCAACAATCGGTGGTGCCAGCGTAAAGTCGATCGTGGTCGCTTTGCGCAGCTCGGCAGCAAATGCCTGTTGGCGCTGTTGCTGCTTGCGGTCCTGAAGGGATTGCTTGAGCTGCGCCTGCACCTCTTCCAGTTTTCTCTCTCCAAACCGGGCTTTGTTCTTAGTATAGTAATCCGCTACCTCTGCATCGCTCACCGGTTCTGTTTTATCGGTCACTTCCTGCTGGCGGAGTTGTTGGCGGGTAATGCCCCGCTTCTTTGCTTCCTGCTCTTGCAGATGCGCGTCGATGATCGCATCGACCGCTTTCTTTTTGAGCGAGTAGATTTGGTTGTGCAAACGGAGCATCTGGCCTTTAATCTGGTTTTCGATTTCTGCCTCGGTGATGCTTCTCTCGCCGACTGTAGCCAGGACTGGACTAGTGGCGTCGGCTCTGAGTGCGCCCGGAGCCAGCACGACTCCTGTCAGTAAAAAGGCCCAGACAAGGCTGAGGCTCTTCTGCCCGTGTGGTTCCATCGTTGCTCCTTCTCTGAGTTCTGCTAGCCGGTAAAGGTCAAAATAAGAAAGAAGAGCAGCAAGGGGGCGAGCATCCAGAGCAGAAAAACCACCCAGGCCGGTCCTTGTCCCTGATTTTCCATGTCATCTCCTCCAACTGAAACGGTTTGATTTCAGGCCTCTACCATACGGAAAACCGGACTCCGACTCAATGTGGTCGGCTGACGCAAGAGGGTGGTTCATACGCCGCCTCTACCGGGGCTGGTCGAAAAGGGACTCTCGGGTGATCCAGAACCGGATGAGACTCCAGACGATAATCGCGACGAGCAGCAGGCCCCACGCAACGTGCCCCAGACGCTGGATAGAGGCGAGGGCGGCGTCAATCTCGGCTCCAAAGGAATAGGCCAGCGTAAAAATGACCGGCACGTAGACGACGATGGCAATCAGAGAAATCCGGACATAGATAGGCGTCGGCATCCCGTGGGCACCAACAATAATATGGGCGGGGAGGCGCAGACCGGGCAAGAAGCGGGTCAAGAAAAGTGCCCGATTCCGGTGCTGGTCAAGCCAGGTCTTAAACCGTTCAACCCATTTGCTGTGATGGAGAAAGGGAAGTGCTGAGCGCGGACTTCTGCCCCGCCAATGACGTCCTACCCAAAAACCGACAAAATCACCGCAAAAAACGCCCAGGCCGAGCAGTATGAGCATGGTAGTCAACTGAACCTGGTCCGAGTAGTAGAGATAGCCGGCGGCAACGAGGGCGATTTCCTCGGCAAGAGGGATGAACCATATCCCCGCAATAAGCAGCAGAAAGATGGTGATATAGGGTGAATACGTGAGGTAAGCAACCCAGTAATCAATGGTGGAGGCCGAGAACAATTCAAACACGGGAACAGAAACTTCCTTGCAATAATACTGCCTGACGCTCAACAAGAAAAACAGCGCGTCGCATTCCAGGAGAATGTAAGCCTTATTATACCGAGATCAAGTCCGGTGGAAGATACCGGGGGCGAGACGACCCTCCTCAACATCGCCATGGGGCGTTATTCTTTCCTTCTCGGGCTGTTCTACGTATATTGAGACTGTGCTTCAGCAACGCTGGAGGATGAAGAATGACGTGGTGGATAGTGTTTCTCAGTGGCTTGCTCTGGGTGCCATCAGCCTGGGCGATGTCGAACATTTCTCCTGCCCTTTTGGGCATGTACCGCAAGACCATTGAGATCGAACGTGAACTCTACACCCATGCCGCCCGCTACGGGGTCGACCATCGGCTCGCCCGGGCGGTGATTCTCCAGGAATCGGGTGGAAACGCGGAGTGGGTTTCTCCGGGTGGGGGTGCCGGGTATTTCCAGATGTCCCCCGGACTCGTCCGCTTACTCGGCAGTCCAACGGATATCGAAGCCGGTATAAAATACCTGGCGCAATTGCAAAATCAGTTCACGCGTGAGGACTATGTACTGGCCGCGTATAAGCTCGGTCCCGATCAGATACAAGAAGACGAAGCTATCCACTTCAAGACGCTGCAATACGTGGTGAGCATTGGGTACTATAAATCCGTTTTGCAGGAATATGAGCCCGAAGTGCGCCGCCGGGCAGAACATCTCAAGCTCAGAAAAGTTCAACCCGAGGAGTCGTGGGAATCCGTTGCCCAGGCCCTTCGGCTCACGCCCACCATTCTGCGTTTATACAATCCCATGCTGGCGAAGCGTTTTCTTCAAGGAGGCTCGACCGTTGTCTATCCCATGGAAATACCCGCGGATCTGATCGACGTGGGGGAAAAGCCGGTGTATGTGGTTCGTATTGGAGACACGCCCGAGTTGTTGGCCAACGTCTTTCAGGTTGATCCGCAAACGTTCCGCCAGCAGCATCAGCTGTGGTATTTGCATCCTCTTTCGGCTGGAAAAGAAATCTCTCTTCCAACATCCCCGACGGCGGTATCAAACAGACGAACGGTGGCATCCCTGCCGACACCGAGACCCTCTGCCGCAGGGCGGGGCGCTAGAGAAAAGGAAAACTCTCAGGACCTCCGGTATACTGTGCGTCGTGGAGATTCCCTGGAGAGAATCGCTCGGCGTTACGGGACGACGGTGCGTGCTCTGAGGGCAGCAAATGGTCTGCGCGGGACCCAGATTAATATCGGCGCGGTCCTGCGGATTCCCACCGGCCGGACCGAGACGACGCTCTACCGGGTGCGCTGGGGGGACACCCTGGGGGAGATTGCTCTCCGCTACAATACCACGGTTGCAACCTTGGTCCGGCTCAACAACCTCCGCAGTCGCCATATTCAGGCGGGCCAGGTGCTGCGTATCCCCGCGTCATAAGAGTAGGAGACGGGAGCGAGCAGCCTTCACTCAGCGGTGTCAAGCCGGGCGGGGTAATCGTCCTCTATGGCTCTGACCGCACGATAGGCAAACTCGGTGTAGGGAACGGGAATGCCGAGGCGCTGGCCTTCCTTGAAGACGTGTCCGACGGTCTCTTCAATCTCCGTTTTTTTTCCTGCCAGGACATCTTGGAGCATAGACGGAATAATCTGGGTCCGCCCGCTCCGCGTCACCTGTTGTCCCACCCGCACGAGCATTTGCACGGCCTCGTTGAAGGGGGCGTCCCGGAGCGTCTGCTGGTTGAACAGACTCCAGGCCGCATGGTCGGATAGGGGAATGCCGAGGGCATCCGCAACGGCCGCAACTTCTCGAAACATATGGACGGCCAGGGTCGCCAATTCCGGGCTCGACCAGACCAAATGGACGGGCAGACGGGTCAGGGCCGCCAGCGGGGCAAAGGGGTTTTGGATAGCTTGTTTCGTCCACTCGATCGAGACGATGTTCTCGACCGCGGCCGCCTTGAGTCCGGCGTCAATAAACGTCTGGGCAAGATGATCGACCCGCGTTGAGCGCCTGCCATCCGGTTCGCCAAAAAACGTAATGCCATCCAGAGTGTAATGGACCTCGCCATCGCGGGCGAGGGTCGCACCGATCATGGTGGTCGCACCAACGATTTTCTCCGCACCGAAAACGTGGGCCATCTGGGCGTTCTTCACCACGCCATTCTGAAGTGAGGCAACACTGCCAATCTGCAGATGTTTGACGCCGGCCAAGGCGCGCGGCATATCCTTGGTCTTCACGGTAATCAATAAGACATCGGCCGTGTCGAGGGTTGAAGCATCGGTGTACGCTGGCAGCCGGACCCGAAAGTCGGACAGTCCGGTGACTCGGAGACCGCTTTGCTGGACAGCCTGCGCGTGACCTGGCCGGGCAATCATAACGGTGTCTGCCCCATGCCGGGCGAGATGCCCGGCGACCACCGAACCCACACCACCGGCACCGAGAATCACAACCCGCATATCTATCCTCCCTTTTGTAGTGGCACGGGATTATGGCGGGTCCGGCTCGATATTGTCAACGAAGGCGCTGATGTCTAGGAATGCTCCGGGATACGGACCCGATATACCCGCGACAGATGGATGAAATATCCCTCTCCCGGTTTCAACGCGGCCAGATTCTCGGCCGTGACCTTTCGGCCGACGGTCTGACTGACCGCCTCAGCCTCAGTTCTTTCTGCGCGCAAGAGCAGCGTTGTTTCGTATCGCCCAAAGACGAGGCGGGATGGGTGTGGAAGGAATTCGACTACCACCATTCCGGTGCGTAAGAAGAAGGTGAGCGTGTGCTCCCAGTCGGCAGTCTCTTGGGCACCATCAACGATGAGGAGGGGAGGCAGGGAAGGTGTTCTACCCAGACCGGTCTGTAGCGTCTGAAGTACCTGCTGAGCGATATCGTCCGAAACCGTTCCCTCTGCCGGCAGGGGAATATAGGCGGCGTCTTCGCGCAGCAGGAGACGAAAGGGCATTTCGAGTTGCTGACGACCGTGGGCGTCCAGACACACCACCACGCCGTGTTGGCTCGCTTGACGCAGGGCAAGACCCAGGCATAACTCGGTCCGGTCGCGCGGCTGTCCCCCCAGCACGGCAAGACGACCACTGAGGTCGGGCAGCGGAAAGAGACGCTCCTGGGCCATGGAGCGGAGAGCATAGCGTCTCTCCTGCTGCAGGGAAAGCTGACCAACTCCCGTTTACGCGCAGTCTCCTCCCCTACTCAGACCGTGCCGAAGCGCGTATAAGGTGTGCATGTCAACGGTGCGCTCATACAAAGGCGTTTTCCTGGTGATAGGGCTCCTGACCATAGGTGTGGTGGCGGTGACGATTGCCTATCGCCACCGCCCCTTGCCCAAAGAGACAGTGCAGAGTGTGCTGCAAGCCCGCGGGATGCCCGCAGCAAAGCGGGGCATGCGGCTTTCCCAAGCCGGCCGCCAGCTTTTACCGCCGGACGAGCGGACCGAAATGGATGCGATCTATGCCGAGGCCCTCCGGTCGTTACCCGAGCGGGAGCGACTGAAACTGGAGGAGCTGAGAAAGCGCGGAGCCCAGGCCAGCGGGCGGGAGGTGACGGAGATGGGCCGGCTGATCCAAAAGGCGCTACGGGCCTTGCCACCGGAAAAAAATCAACGCCTGTTTGCTTTGGTCGAAAAGGCGGTTGCCCTCCAACTGGCCAAACAACAAGCCGCTCCCCAGCCGAAGTAAATGGCATGCCGTTCTCAGCCCCCCTTGCCGCCGTCCACCTGCTGTGTCTGCTCGTCTGTCTGGTCTGGCCCACCTCGGTTGCCGGCATCCGGTCCGACGCCACGACGCTGTTCGGGCTCGAGGGTTTTCGGGTGGCTATTATGACCATTAGCCCTCCGGCACGGAGACTGGGATTTTCAGAAACGCAGCTCCACACGCTGTCTGCCACTCATCTGCGCCGCAATGCGCTGACGATCGGAGATTTCCCAGCCGTACTGAATATCTCACTCCGGGTTGTGGAACACCCGGCCTCGGTGCTGGCCTATTCGCTCGAACTGCAAGTGCAACAAGTCGTCCACTTGAAGCGGACGGAGCAGGTTCATTTAATGGCCCCAACCTGGACGGAGGGAACGCTGACCATGGTGCCGCGGGCAGGGTTGAGGCGCAGCGTTGAAAGTGCCCTGGCCGAACTCTTTGACTCGCTGGGTCGGGATTACCGCCTGGTCAACTCATGAAGCCTATCGTCAACCCAAAAGACGGTAGCCTGCTCGTTCGCATCCCCGCGGGTGAGTCCTGTATGGGAAGCGAGAGCGGGACGCCGCCCGAACGTCCGGCCCACCGGGTCTCGCTGGAGAGTTTTTATCTTGCCCAACACCCGGTGACGAATGCTCAATACCGGCAGTTTATCCTTGCCACCGGCCATCGTGCGCCCTGTCTCGATGATGCCCGGGTGGAGCGCGAGAATTGGGACCAGGAACGAAATGCACCACCGGCGGGGCGAGAAGACCATCCGGTGGTCTTGGTGAGTTGGCATGATGCCCAGGCCTATTGTGCCTGGGCCGGGGGTCGGCTGCCAACCGAGGCTGAATGGGAAAACGCGGCCCGCGGCGGGTTAGCAAACCGGCCCTATCCGTGGGGAGATGGGATCAATCGGGAGCTGGCAAATTATGACAATCGGGCCGGGACCACCCCGGTCGGGAGCTATCCGTCCAATCCCTATGGTCTGTATGACATGGCCGGTAACGTCTGGGAGTGGGTGGCTGACTGGTACGACCCACGGTACTATACAGTCTCTCCGACCGAGGACCCGCAGGGCCCGGCGACTGGAACGGTCAAGGTGCTGCGCGGAGGAGCCTGGCTGCTCTTCCCCGAGTTTTGCCGGGTGTCCTACCGCTTCCGCAACAACCCCAATTTTCGTTTCAATCTGATTGGCTTTCGTCTGGCGAAATCGGTCTGAGCAGGCCCTCTTGATACAACTGGGCCAGAACCTGACGGACTTGGGCAGGCGAGCTCTGCCGCCCGTCGGGGTGACGCTGGTAGGCTTCCAGAATGTCTGGAACGGCGCACTGTGTCTGCACGCAACGCAGCAGGGTCGGGACATTGACCCCGGACAGAAAGCGCAGGCCGCGTGGGTAACGCGGGGTCACAACCGCAGGCCGGAGCTCCACATACGAGCCTTCGATCACAGGCTGCTCCTGGATACGCGGGGCAGGCGTTACCATTAAGTGTGAAACCGGCTGTGAATCAAACGGGGAAAAGGCTGTAGACGGCTGCTGCGGAGCGACGGGACCCGCGGCGGGCTCAAGGCGCAGGCAACGGTGCTGCCAAAAGGGACGGTCCGGCCAGCGACCCTCTTCCGCATAATAACGGGCCGACTGCTGATAGTGGCTGTGATAGGTGTCCCGCTGACCGGCTTCGTACAGCTCGGCAGCCTGGGACCGCATGGCGGGCCGCTGGAGGACGGTGTTGACAACCACAGCGCCGGTAATGGCGGATGCCATGGCTTTCCGGACTCCCTCCGAGGACAAGGGATCAATAAACAGGCCGGCGTCACCGACGAGGAGGGTGCGGCCGTTGATAAATTGCCGCGCGGTATACAGGCTGGCATCAAAGACCTGAGGTGGGTGGGGGAGATGCGCGTCAGCCAGAAAGCCCGGGACATAGGTCGCCTTACGAAGTTCCTCGATATAAAAGCGTTGCAGTCCGACCCGCTTTATGGCGCGGCTATGGCGCCAGTCAACCAGCAACGTGACATTTCGCTCGCCCGTGTGCAGCGGGACTGACCAGACCATGCCGTCCGCATAGGCTTCAAGCAGAGTGTTAGCGAAGTCTACGCCGGGTGGATTCGCCGCGTTTTGCCAATAGCCCGTCAGGGCCAGGGTCTGAAAGAGGCTGTCCCGTTGGCGCAAGTTCTGGCGGGCGTATATGCCCGCGTGGCCGGTTGCATCAACACAGAAGGCGGTCCGAATGCGTTCCCCCGAACCATAGCGGACGGTCACGCCGTGTTCCCCGTCAGGCCGAACATCTCGTACCGGCTGTCCCTCCATAACCTGGACACCGGCCTGGCGGGCGTGATTGAGCAGAATCAGGTCAAAGTCGGCGCGCACAGACTGAAAACCGCGCCAGCGTTGATTCGAGCTGTAATGCGCGGTGCGTGGCCGGGATGAGCCCCAACACACGCTGTGACCGGCCATACGCAGAAAGCCGGCCTGTTCCACCTGGGTTCGGACCCCCAGAAAGTCGAGCAGGGGGAGGATGCTGGGGGTCAGGGATTCCCCAATCTGGTGCCGCGGAAAACGGCGCTTCTCAATAAGCACGACCCGATAGCCGAAGCCCGCGAGTTGGTGGGCGATGGTCGCCCCGGCCGGACCGCCGCCGGCAACCACGATGTCTGCTGTGGAAGGGAGTGTCACGTCAGACTGCCAATAGGAAATCGTAGAATTATTGACCGGAGCTTATGCCGTCGGATGAGGAAGAGCAACACGAGAGTCGTGTCTATTTCGTCTCAGGCCAAGCTGCTGTACAGTCGGCCTGGTATTCGCCCTCTCAGGACCGTCGTTATGCGTATTGCCTCGCTACTCTCTCGTTTCTATCGGCTGTCGCCCTTTGTGAAGCCGTATGTGCGCAGAATCGGCTTCGTCTTTCTCCTGTCCTCCTTTGGCACCGTTCTCGGTCTGCTCTGGCCGCTGTTCACCAAAATCCTGATTGACGATGTGTTGCTCGCGCGCAACGTGTCGCTCCTGGTGACACTGTGCGGGATCATGCTGGGTGTCACACTGCTCGGTTATGGAGTAGGAGCGGTCAACCGCTATCTCTACACCCAAGTCACGGCACGCGTTCTATTCGCGCTCAGACAGCACCTCTTCGCCCATTTGCAGAAACTCTCTCTGCGCTTCCATACCCAGGTCAAAGTCGGCGACCTCCTGTCGCGTCTGAATACCGATATTGCCGAGATTCAGTCCGTCCTCACCGATGCGGCCTTCACTTTTGTCACCAATATCTTCGTCCTGCTGGCAACCGTGGGATTTCTCATCTGGCTCAACTGGCGGCTCTTTCTGGTCAGCCTGCTCGTCATTCCCCTGCAAATATATGGGGTGCGCAAAATCCAGCCGTATATGGTCGAGGAAACCCGCAAGGTGCGCGAGCTGAACGCCTCGATTTCCGCCTTTCTGGTCGAGTCCCTGTCGGCTATCAAATTCGTCAAGCAGTTTGGTGCGGAGCCTACCCAGTTGGGACGCCTGGGCCGACTGGGTCAACGCTTTGTTGCGCTGGTGACGCGGTTTGAAATGATCGGCTATATCGGCAGCACGACCGCGACGGCCACGACGTTTCTGGGCAGTACCCTGGTCACCCTGTACGGGGGCTATCTGGTGATTGAGGGCCAGATGAGTATTGGCAGTCTGGTGGCCTTCGCCGCCTATCAGTCCCGCGCCTTCAGCCCTATTCAGGTTCTGATGGACTTGTATCTGCGTATCGAACGGGCTGGTGTGTCTGTGGACCGCGTGTTCGAGTTTCTGGATATCGGGCAGGAATATACCGAGCCGTCCGGCGGGACTTTACGCCTCGAAGACCTCCGGGGCGAGATCGAATTTCGTGACGTGTCTTTTGGCTACCAGACGAACACTCCGGCCAGTCAGCCGGTGTTGCGGCGGGTAAATTTGCGGGTGGAGGCCGGGCAGCGCCTGACCGTTCTGGGGCCGAGCGGAACGGGCAAGTCTACGCTGGTTGACCTCTTGATACGGCTGTATGAACCGCAGGCCGGGACTATCTGCCTGGACGGTTATGACGTGAGAGAGCTTGACTTAGGCTGGCTGCGCCAGCACGTAGTCGTCATTGGCCACGAGCCTTTTCTGTTTCACGCCTCGATTCTGGAAAACGTGTCATACGCCAGCCCGGAGGCAAGCCGCGAAGAGATCGTCGCGGCGGTTACGGCGGTTGGCCTGCACGAGTATGTGACCGCTTTGCCCGACGCCTACGAGACCACCGTGGGCGAACGGGGTGCGCGCCTGTCGGCCGGGCAGCGGCAGCGCATTGCCCTGGCCCGTGCCCTGCTCAAAAAGCCCCGGATTCTGGTACTGGACGAAGCCCTGTCCGGCCTTGATGTCGAAAGTGAAGCCGATGTCCGCCAGACCTTGTCTGCGTTGATGCAGCGCTGCACGACTCTGGTGGTGACCCATCGGTTCACTTCACTCCACGCTGACGATGCAGTTCTCGTGCTTAGGCACGGTGCGGTTGAGTGGCAGGGGACCTACCGGGAACTGACCCGAGCGCCCGATATCCTACAGGCCGCCACCGGGTAGGGTGCACTTTCTTCTGAACGAGATATACCTCTACTACGTGATCAGATCATCGACGTTGACGTTCAGGGCTCGGGCGAGGGCGGCCAGAGTTTGGGGCGAACCGGGGCGTTTCCCGGCTTCAATCTGTGACAGGTCAATCGTCTTGATAGCCGCAGCCGTGGCCAGTTGGCGCTGGGTGAGCCCGCGATAACCGCGGTACACTTTGACCGGGTTTTCCCCCGCCAAGAGCCGGTCGGCTACCGCAATGGGAAAAGACTCTTCCTCGGCGACCTTGGCGCGGTCGTACAACTCTTCATCGGTCAGTGTTTCATCGGCAGCCCGCGCCAAGCGCTCGTACTCCTGCCACGGAATGACGGCGAAGACCGGGTTACCGCTGGCGTCCAGAATAACTTGGAGGTCGGTCATGGGGTTCTCCTATTTATACACATCTCCGCGTGGACCAATGTGGAGCACCTCGATAATCTGCGCTTCGTCGTCCCGCTCGAAAATCACCCGCAGGCTGCCCACTCGCATCCGATAGCCGGGACGGCACCGCAATGGCTTCACGTCGCCGTCCTGTCGGTCAGGGTCTTGCGCCAGCGTACCAAGCGCGGCGCGGATGCGTTTGGTCACCCGAGCCGGGGTTTTTTGTAACGCCTTAATAGCTTTTTTCCGGATAATCAGTTGATACATTAACCTGCCTAATGTCGGGTCAACTATAGCGAAACACCATCGTTCGAGCAAAACGCGATAAACAAGAATCACTGTCCCCCATCCAATCCGCCCGCCGGAGCCTCACCATAACCGCGCTGGCGTCTGATGTTGTCTTATTGAGGCCGGGCAGCGGCAGCGCATCGCCCTGGCCCGCGCCCTGCTTAAAAAGCCCCGGATTCTGGTACTGGACGAAGCTCTGTCCGGCCTTGATGTCGAAAGCGAAGCCGATATTCGTCAGACCTTATCCACGTTGATGCCAGGCTGCACGACCCTGGTGGTGACCCATCGGTTGAGCTCACTCCACACCGACGATGCGGTTGTCGTACTCAAGCACGGCACGGTCGAGTGGCAG
>JAJDZM010000177.1 GCA_022824615.1 Candidatus Binatia bacterium
CTTGAACAAAATCAGATTCGGAATGCCCCGAACCCCGTACTGGGCTGGTGTCTGGGGATTGTCGTCAACGTTCATTTTGACAATCTTGAGCTTACCATCATATTCGCCGGCGAGTTCTTCAACAATCGGTGCAATAGCCCGACAGGGACCACACCACGGAGCCCAGAAATCGATCAGAACCGGGACGTCCGCCTTCAGAACATCACCGTCAAAACTGGAATCTGAAACCTGCTGAATGTCAGCCATAGCCTGCCTCCTCACAAAAATTTTTTCTTCTCATAACAGACCCAAGCCGGTGAACCTATACCCTTGACACCTAATGGCGGGCAATTTACGGGAGAAGGCTATGCCCGTGTTGGTAACTGGCGCGTCTGGTTTTGTTGGTGGAGCGGTTGCCCGTGCACTTGTTCAGGCCGGCTCACACGTCCGCGTCCTCATGCGCCAGGCGGCAAATACCGATTTGGTAAAAGATCTCCCGGTCGATATCATTACCGGCGATGTCCGGGACTATCAGAGCGTCCTTCAGGCGACTCGTGGCTGTCACCAAGTCTATCATGTTGCCGCGCTATACAAATTATGGGTCCGTCGTCAGCAAGACATGTATGACTGCAATGTCCTCGGTACGGAGAATATTTTACGTGCGGCGCGTGAGGTTGGAGTGGAAAAAATCGTGTACACGAGTTCCGTCGCGACGCTTGGCATTCCGGGTGATGGCGGTCAAGGCACGGAAAATACTCCGGTCAGTCTCGCTGATATGGTCGGTCATTACAAACGGAGCAAATTCCTGGCCGAACAAGTGGCACTGCAATATGCCCGAGACGGCTTGCCCATTGTTATTGTAAACCCGAGCACTCCTGTTGGTGGAGGTGATATCAAGCCCACTCCCACCGGTAAGCTCATTGTGGATTTCCTGAACGGGAATATGCCGGGTTATGTGGACACTGGGTTGAATGTGGTCGACGTTGAGGATGTGGCCCAGGGTCATCTTTTGGCTGCCACCCATGGGAAAGTAGGAGAAAAATATATTCTCGGTAATGAGAACCTGACGCTCCAGCAAATCCTCCAACTCCTCGCCGAACTCACCGGTCGTCCGGCGCCTCGCTTTAAGGTGCCGTATGCACTCGCCTTAGGGGTTGCCTATGGCGATGCTGCACTCGCCCGTCTTATTCCCGGTCGTGAGCCTTTTGCCCCCCCCGTTGGAGTCCGACTGAGTAAGAAAAAAATGTTTTTCAGTCCGGCCAAGGCCATCCGTGAATTAGGACTCCCGCAAACTCCTGTACGTGAAGCCTTCCACAAGGCGATTACGTGGTTCCGCGCACACGACTATGTGAAAGGATAGGGGGATGACACCACCCCTCTAGGAGGACTGATGTGGCAATTTGTCTCGTGCTTGGGGCGCTTGCTCTGTTCATTTGGGTCGGCATAGCGCTGCATCCGGCGCATCCGTGGAATTTTCGCCCTGTTGGAGAGGATAATGTGCTACCTCTTGAGCCGTACCAATGGCCGTCTGTTCAGGTTTTAATACCAGCCAGAAACGAAGCGTCGCTGTTACGCGAGACGCTGCCCTCTCTGTTGAATCAAGACTACCCAGGACCATTCTCGGTAAGCGTCATTGATGATCGTTCCCACGATCAAACTGCGACTGTTGCCGCTGTAATCGCCGAGCAAGCCAAGGCTACAGACCGCCTGCGTGTCATTTCAGGGGCAGTGCTTCCAGCCGGCTGGGTCGGCAAGATGTGGGCGCTCCAGCAAGGCGCAGTGGCGTGTGGGTTTGTGCCGGACTCGAACGAGGATCTTCCCGACTATCTTCTTCTGACCGATGCCGACATTTGGCACGCTCCCGAGTCCCTCCGACACCTAGTGACAGACAGTGAAGCTGAGCAAATCGCGCTCAATAGTCGGATGGCTCGTCTGCGTTGTGTGTCCTTCGCCGAACGCCTGCTCATCCCGCCCTTTGTCTTTTTCTTTATCCTGCTATATCCCCTGCGTTGGGTAAACGACTCCCGGAAAGCAACTGCCGCATCAGCTGGCGGATGTGTTTTGCTCTCCTCTCAGGCCCTCATCCGCATTGGTGGATTTCGGGCTTTACGGGACCAGATCATAGACGATGTGACTCTTGGCCAACTGGTGAAGGGAGTGGGGCTCCCGATTCGGCTCTGCCTGAGCCGCACTGACGTCAAAAGTCTGCGTGTCTACGACACGGTAGGCAGTGTCTGGCGTATGGTCCGACGGACTGCCTTTACCGAACTCAATTATTCCTGGCTCCGGCTCATTGGCACCGTGACCGGTCTAGCCGTTGCGTTTGGTATCCCGCCTCTTTTTTTTCTCTGTGGCCTCGTGTTTTTCGGCCTTCCATCAGTTGTTGATACCGAGGTTTCGGCACGGCTGGCTTTCCTTTTGATGCTCGAAGGAGGAATCGCCTGGGGACTGATGACCACGGTGTATCTCCCTGGCGTTCGTTTTTTTGATTTACGTAGCGTCTGGGGCTTCAGCCTGCCGTTGGCTGCAATGCTGTATGAAGCGATGACTCTCGATTCGGCATTCCGCCACTTACGGAAAAAACGCGTTGACTGGCGTTAGGTTACAGAACGCGTGTGGACAGGGGTCAGTATGACACGGCCGATCGTTGTCTTTACCGCGCTTGCCTGGGAAAGCGCAGCGGTGCGTTCGGTGTTGCGTCAAGTACGGCGAGAAGGGGAGGGAGTCTGGCGCGGCTCAAGTGGACGGCGAGACATTCTCATTGTTACCGGGGGGATAGGGCCGCGCCGGGCCCGTCAGACGGTCAAAGAATTTACGGATACACCGCTTTCGGCCGTGCTCTCTGTTGGTTGTGCGGGGGCGTTAATCCCAGGGCTTACCGCCGGCCAACTCGTTCTGGCTCCGGCTTTGCGCATGTATACCGAGGAGCGAGAAGGGCAGCTCGATACTTTCGAAGTCGACAGCCGCCTTTTCAGTGCTGCCCAGGACGCCGCCCAGCGGGCAGGCGTAGAAACCATTGAAGGGGGAATAGTCACGAGTCCCCGTGTCCTCTTTACTCGACAGGAAAAAGAAAAGCGGGGACGAGAGACAGATTGTATTGCCGTTGAGATGGAGAGTGGGGTGCACGCTGCCTTTGCTGTAGAGCGCACGCTGCCATTTTTAGTCCTGCGCGTTATTCTGGATTCGGTTGATATGGTCATTCCACCTATGAAAGGAGTTACAACCGCGGAGGGAAAAATTCGCCTCTCCAAAGCGATGGCCCATATCGCAGCCCATCCGCAGCATCTGCCCTTTTTCATCCGACTCCAGCAATACCGGAGGCGGGCTGCCGAAACGATCTCGCGCGTATGCCGGACCCTCTTTCCAAGGCTTGACACGATGAACCTATCGGGGTGAAGGCAGTTGTCTGGGATCTTATTTCTTCCCCGAATTTTTTTCCGCTAACAGTTTCTTTTGGAGATCATAGGCTGGCCTGGCCTGTTCGCGTTCCCCTCGAACGAGATAAAACCGAACCGCTTGTCCGAGCGTTTCTATGGCCTTCTCTCGCTGCCCGGTTTTACCGTACGCAACTCCGAGTCCATCGTGCGCGGCAGGATCACGGGGATGCTGTTTGATAACCTCTTGGTAGGCCTGAATGGCCTGTTCGTATTGCCCTTTTTCTGTGTATGCCGCGGCCAGGCGCGTATGGGCAGTACTCTTGCTTGGATCGAGTCGAATCGATTCCTGGTACTGCTGTATCGCTTGATCGAGCTGTCCCTGGCGTGCGAACTCCTGGCCCAACTCAAAATGGGCGGCCGCCGAGGAGTCATTAATCTGGAGGGCCTGCTGGAATGCGGCCCTGGCCTTGTCAAATTGCTGTTCTCGGCGAAACGCAATCCCTTCGTTCACATAATATCCTTCAAGAAAGCTCTTTGCCCCAGGGTGGCCGGGGTTGAGTTGCAGGACGGTTTTGTAGGATTGAATAGCGTCTTCCATTGCGCCAAGCTTTTCGCGAACAACGCCGAGACGATAGTGCGCCTCCACATGGTTCTCGTCAATTTCGGTGAGAATCCAGTGGTATTCGGCCATGGCCTCACCCCAGCGCATCTCGCTCTCGAATTTGCGGCCGCTATCAATATGATTTTGGGGATTCGCTGCGAGTAGCTCAACAGGACTGAAACTTACGACGAGAGCTAATAGACCCATATATATGCGTTTCACAATGCCTCCGATATGCCTTTATTATGCATATATCAGACCTCTTTTTCCCACTGCGAGTCAAGACCGCTGCATCGAGGTCAGGGAAATATGTCTCCCACTAGGCGATACGTAGCAGGTCGGCTACAATACCCCCTATGGCAACATTGCTCAATGAAACGGGGGAGGCGCTGGCTCCATGTGAGCATCTCATACATGCTGAAGAGCAGATGCGGGAGCTCCTGTGTGTCGTCAACGATCACCTCAAATTGTACGACCCGGACGAGGATACCTATGGCTCACTCTTGTCTGTCGCCTACCATATGAATGAAGGGCTGCGGGAACTCGGTTATTTACTTGATCAGGCCGAAGAGACTAGCCCTCCAGGATTAGCCAAAGAGGTTGGCCACTAGTCCGGATAGACCAAAAGGATCCGCTTACACACTATGCAGCCTTCAGGAAAGAAATCGCGCGGACGGCAACGTCTGTTGACGGCAAAAAACGGCTTTGTCTTACACATCTCCCCACGGACCAAGCCAAAAGAAATGAAAATGGCAAAATCTGCGGGCCCACATCTGATTTATGGCATATCGTATGCCTATCCTATCCCGATGCCGGTGACACTGAGTAATTGATGTGTGGCGCAGAGCTCGCAGCCGAATACGATAGTTGTAAAAAACGGCGATTTTGCCTGTTCTGCAAGCTATTTCCAAATTACTCACCCTTGACCACCGGTTCATACAGCACAAAATCAATTACAGGGTCGTGCAAAGGCAGGAGGAGTTCCTGCCTTTGCGTATTCACAAAATCACCCATACGCTCCGTACCAAGCTCGAAGCGACGCAGGGTTGTTCTGATTGCCTCATCACTGCGATCGATGCCAATCCAACGCCGACCAAGACTCGATGCAACAGCAAGAGTAGTCCCCGAACCCGAATAGCAATCCATCACCAAATCACCCGGATTTGAAGATGCCTCAATGATTCGATCAAGTAGCGCCGAATTTTTCTCGGTTGGATAACCAGTGATATGGATGTTCTGGTTGTGAGCATCACGCATATCCACCCAGATGTCTTGCACGGGGACACCCGCGCTGTTTTCCAGATAGATTTTCCTGCGGGGATTCCCAGTTGCAGACCAATAAATCTCTCCCCGTGCATCCATTTCGTCCAAGGTAGCAGGAGAGTACTGCCAATGCTTACCGGGAGGCGGTAGCTTCCCGCGCCATTCTTTACCGGTTGCACCATTACGAACGCCGGGAGCATGGACAGGAACCTTTTTATAACGCCGACCATCAGGGTCAACGTACTGGTATTCCTTCATAGCTCGTTTCTCATCCCATGCTTCGACTGGTCGATTCCAGACATAGGCGTCTCCTTTGGTGTAAAAGAGGATGTAGTCAGCCACGTTACCATAGGTTTTTCGGGTGTAATTCTTCGGGTTACATTTCTTGCGCGTGATGCAATTACGGAAGTTCTTTTCTCCAAAAATCTCGTCAAGAATGATGCGAAAGTGGAAAATCATCCGTTCATCAAGATGCAAATACAGAGACCCATCATCTGCCAGAAGACGATGAATCAGGATCAATCGTTCGCGCAGTGATTCAACGAAGGCAGGCCCAACAAGATGGTCGTCATAGGCATGTTTTTGCTGACGAGACTCAAACGCCGCAGCGGTAGCAAATGGCGGATCGATATAAATCAGCTTGACCTTCCCTGCCACAACATTATCTTGTGCCAAAGCGGCCAGCACTTCTAGGTTGTCGGCATGATAAAGCCGGTTTTCCCCACTTTCCCCGTAGGCAGGATTGGGGACATACCGCCCCGCGACCGTTGCCAGAATCTCCTCTTTGGACTTCTTGCCGGGGTAATCGAGTCGGAAACCCGAGGCGTCGGCAGAGCGGTCCGGCCTCCCACTGACACGCTTTCCCTCACCAGGAATTGGAACTGCCATACTAAGACCTCAACCATTCAGCAGTGATGCGCTCAGGCACCATCCGCAGGGTGACAACCTTCACGCGATCCGGCCATTGCTCCTCAATATACGAATAATCATCCCACATTGAGCCAAGTAGCAGGCCCGGACCATCATTTACGTAAATAACCTTGATATGCGTCATGCCGTAGCTGTCTGCATAGCCAAGGATTTCTTGGGCTACTTCACGGTACTGTCCCGTGCGATCATTTTCCTGAGCGCCGCCACGGTCAGAATCATAGCGAGCTAATCCAATAGCAAGTACCTTTTTGCCGTCCCAGATCACAAAATCGACAGGGCGGTCTGGCTTCGGGTAGTTCTCAAACACACTGCCTAGCAGCACGTCCCTACCAGCCCTCTCAGGACCAATGACAGCCAATTCACCGTGCTGACTGCGGAGCACCTCAAAAAGCCTCTCAGTCAGGTCATAGCCTTTCTTGCCCCTCTCCCTGTATTCCCAGAGTAGGGCGCACAGCGCCTCATCGGGCATCGGACGACTCGTAAATTTCTTCTGCACTTCAACAATGTCTCGGAAGGTATGGCCGAATTGATCACATATCCTCTGCGTAGCGGTTTTACGTTTGAGCATCTCGACCGGCGTCTGAGGGCTGACGTACTTCTTGAACACTCGACAAAGCTGAGTACGCATCCACTGATTCCGCGTTTCCATGATAGACATGAAAAAGTTTGTAGATGAATGAGAAGCTTTCAGGAGCCGTCCGAACTCCTCCAGCACTGGCCTATAAAATCGACAAGCGTGAGGCAAAATGTCCGGGTAGTACTCGCCTGTAGTAAGCGTTATCCACGCCTCAGCCTCCGCTTTGTAATCTCTGAATTTCTTTTCTATCGCCACGTTTTACCTTTGCGGCTGAGGAGAGGCTGCCATAGTCTCTCTCTTTTCTGCCGATACGGTTTCAGTACCACAGAGACCAAGAGCCACCTGATGATAGAGTGGGTCGAGGGTGAGCATTCCCATCTCTGTACGTTGGTCTATCGACCCAGATCGCAGAGAATTCTATGTCTTAATTGCGACAGTACCAACCCGTACCACTCAGCGCCTAACTAGACCAGCACCGAAATGAGGGTGCTATCCGAGTGGCGCAGTTTCAGCGTAAGCCAAATGGCGACGGGACTCTCCGTTTCCGTATTCTGGCGGGAAACGGTCCCGCAGGCCCCTTGAGCGGGGGTATGACCCTACCTTCGCTATCATAATGCTTAAGCGGCTAGTTGAGAGACTAAGCCAAAGGCCCTAATGTGCTCTAGGTCTGTAAATCCTTGGTATTGTTTGACAGCAGCAATCCATTTCTTGCCGTGTTGTTGAAGGTCGAATCTTGGATCATTTTGAAGATCTTTAAGGGAGGTTGAGAGCACCTTTCCTAAAGGAACCTTATCGCGGCCATCGGTGTATTGTGTTGCAAATGTTCCGTCCGGTAAGACCAGAAGAAAATATCCATCCTGCTCGGTGCGGTTAGAATACCGCACTCTTATCCAGGGGAAGTTCCTCCGTATTAGATGGATCTGCTCGCATATTAACTTATCTTCGACCTTCCACCGTTCTTCGTAAGAATGTTGGGCACGGCCAGCATGGAGAATTCGAGAGATGTTCCATTCGAGAACGCCAATGACAGCAAGTCGCTCTGCCAGTTCAAACAAGCCATGCTGATTGTGCTTTCCAATACAAGTAAGAACTCTCACTTTGTATCCGGCGTCGACCGCCCTCAATAGAAATTCAAAAACCTTATTGAGTGACCCACTTGAAGCCTTAGAGTTTCTGAGAACTCGACTCGATTCATGGACTCCTGAAAAACCGGAGTCTGTACTTACATGAAACCTCACATTGGAAGGAAACCCGACAGGACCGCTTTTATGCAAGGGCATTCCGTTTGTACTTAAAATCACATTCAGCCCAGCATCAGTTGCTACCCGTGCAATCAAGCGGATGTCTTTTTTAATAGTTGGTTCACCACCAGAGAGATCAACTCTCATGAGCCCCAATCCCCTCAGGTGCTTAAAAACCTCTGACCACTCCCGCCAATTCAGCTCAGATTTGGGAAGGGATTCATCATTGCCGTAACAGAAGTCACAGCGCAAATTACATTGCCCTGTGACTAGGCAGCCAGCCGAAATAGGCCGATTGATAAGCACTGAATCTGTCTCTCCGTAAACTGCTGCCTCAAATTTATCAAGAATGGGGTCATATTCCACTCTACCCCAAGTTTCTTCTCTATGGTCAATCATGTTCCCTCACCATTACGTCACAGGGAATCACCGCACCAAGCCAAGCTCCTCAAGCTGAATCGCCATTGCTGTGGGCGAGACTCCAAACCGGTCTGCCAGAGGGACTACTGAGGTGCTTTGCCAAATCTCCGCCTGTGCTAGGAGAAAAGCCCTATATCTTGGTCCACGGGCTGTAAGCTCGGACGGTTCGATTTTGGTCGGAGAGGCAGCGGAAAACCAAAAAGCTAAGTCGTCATCAGGAATTCTACCATCAATGGGGGGGCCAAAACTTTCACGGAACACCTTCTTAAGCAGTTTAGTAGGCATCAAAAGTTCTGCGGCAAAAGCGTCAGCTTCTACCTCCTCATGTGGTCTCTTGTAGTCGTCCCGCTCCGAACCATTAAGGGGGCGCTCTCTGAGGAGGACGACAGCCGGGTGCAAAATCCAATGACCGAGTTCATGCGCTAAAGTGAATCGACGCCACTGACTCTTGTATTTCTGGGCTACAACTATTCTTTTTCCCTTGCGATCGATAAAGCCTGCAATTTCTCGCCCTTCTTCTTCAACAGGAATTTCCTCTGGTTCTTCAACCCTGATTCCTAAGACGTTATGGATAACGAAGGGCACATCGAGCGGGAATAGCTCCCCTGGATCAATATTACGAGACCAGAATTCCCCCCGCCTCTTCCAGAGTCCTCTCAGCAACTCCTGCGCTGCATTGACCGCTCGTGCTTCTCTTTCTGGTGGCATTGCTTCATAACCCCAATATATTGAGCTTGGATCCTCATATACCACTATATATAGATAAAAGCAACGTTGTTGTACTGTTTAGGCTAGAGCCTTTCATGATAAGCTCTAGCTTTATGGCTGCCTGTTCGTTCCATATCCACGCAGCGAGGGAAACATGGCCGCAAGCCTGTTGCCTCTTTGCGTCTACACGGAATCGTAATTTACTCTAGGATGGCAAGCGGTGGTGGGTACCCGGTCCGTTAAGGCTGGAAATGTCCCGACCGAGGCCAACCGCGGGGCGCTGTACAGCGCCCCGCCCGGTTTGGCACCGGCCCGTCCCAGAGAGGCATCCTCATTTCCCTCACTATGCTGCCCCTTGCCTCCCTTTCCCCACAGTGCATTCTTTCCCCCCGCTGGACAAAGTCTACGAACAGCCGCTTGTTGAGCCACAATCCAAACACTTGTAACACGACCCGTTTCGGATCATGATCGATCCACAGTCCGCACAACTTGGTGCATCGGCTTGGGCCTGCCAGGTTGGACGGGTATAGGAAGAGTCCGTCAATGTTTGCAGCATACGCGCATCAATAGCAGTGGGTGGTGTCTCTTCGATGTGTGCCACCGCTGCGACAGGGGCTGGCGTATGAGTGTCAGTCTGGAGGGAGTCGGGCTCCGTTGCAGCTAATCCTGCATCCTGCTTCTGCTCGGTGGACAAGAAACGGGTGCCCAGAAAGCGAAAGATATAATCCGTTAAGGATTTCGCAAACGGAATGTCAGGGTTCCGGGTGAAGCCTGACGGCTCAAATCGGACGTGGCTGAATTTAGAGACCAAGGCTTCGAGCGGCACGCCATACTGCAACGAGACTGAGGTCAGAGTGGCAATCGTGTCCATTAAGCCCGAGATTGTGCTGCCCTCTTTCGCCATACGGATAAACATTTCACCCGGCGTCCCGTCCTCATAAAAGCCGATGTGAATATAGCCTTCATGCCCGGCAATCTCGAACTTGTGACAAATGGCACTCCGGTCTTGCGGTAAATGCCTGCGGGTCGGTTTCGGCTCAGCCGGAGTGACGGTCTGGTCGGTTGGCTGTCCCGATTGAGAAGACTGTTTCTGTGTTCCGAGCGGCTGAACCCGTTTACAGCCATCCCGATAGATAGCGACGGCCTTCAGTCCGAGCTTCCAGGCCTCGATATAGGCATGGGTAATGTCTTCGCCTGTGGCATCGTTGGGCATATTAATCGTTTTTGATATTGCCCCGGAAATAAAAGGCTGAACCGCACCCATCATGCGTAAATGGCCTAAATGATGAATCGTCCGGCTCCCATTCGTCGGCTTAAAGGCACAGTCAAATACGTTGAGATGTTCGTCGCGTAAATAGGGAGAGCCCTCAATCGTTTCATGCTCGTCGATATATTCCACAATAGACTGGATTTCCTTGCTGTCGTAGCCGAGCCGTTTGAGGGAACGGGGAACCGTATTGTTCACGATCTTGAGCATGCCGCCACCGACCAGGCGTTTGTATTTGACCAGGGCGATATCAGGTTCAACGCCTGTGGTGTCACAGTCCATCATGAAAGCGATGGTGCCAGTTGGCGCTAATACGCTTACTTGCGAGTTGCGATAGCCAGCGGCTTGTCCCAACAGCAAGGCTTCGTCCCAGGCCCTACGCGCGTCCGACAGCAGATCGCGCGGAACGAGGGCGGGGTCCAGCTTATACGCATAGGAGCGGTGCTTGTCGGTCACTTTGAGCATGGGTTTGCTGTTTTTCGCATACCCGGAAAATGGTCCAATCTCTTCTGCCAGACGAGCAGACTGAAGATAGGCTTGGCCCGTCATCAGGGCAGTGATCGCGCCGGCGTACTGCCGTCCGGCTTCTGAATCATAGGGCAGGCCGAGGGACATCAGGAGAGCGCCGAGGTTGGCATAGCCGAGGCCGAGTTCACGAAACGCCTTGGCATTGGCTGTGATTCCCTCCGTCGGATAGCTTGAATTATCGACGATGATATCCTGTGCCGTGATGCTGATCTCAACGGCATGCTTAAACGCGGCGGTGTCAAAGCTCCCGTCGTCTTTGAGGAATTTGATCAGATTGAGCGAGGCCAAATTACAGGCGCTATCGTCGAGGTGCATATACTCCGAGCAGGGGTTCGAGGCATTAATCCGACCGGTATTCGGACAGGTATGCCAGTCATTGATGGTGGTATCGAACTGCATACCCGGATCGCCACAGTGATGCGTTGCCGTGGCAATCATCTGCATGAGGTCACGCGCCTGATAGGATGCGCACGGATCACCGGTCAGGACATAATGGGTCTGCCACTCGGTATTATTCACCACGGCCTGCATAAAGCCATCAGTTGCTCGAACCGAGTTGTTGGCATTCTGGAAGAAAATAGAGCTATACGCAGCCCCGTCTATGGAGCCGTCATAACCGGCCTCAATCAAGGTCCAGGCTTTTTTCTCCTCCTCAGCCTTACACTGAATGAACTCGACGATGTCCGGATGGTCAGCGTTGAGGACAACCATTTTCGCGGCTCGACGCGTTTTCCCGCCGGACTTGATGACCCCAGCGGAGGCATCTGCGGCCCGCATAAAGGAAACCGGTCCCGACGCCGTCCCACCGCCACCCAACTGCTCTTTTGACGAGCGGATTGCGGACAGATTGACCCCCGACCCTGAGCCGCCCTTAAAAATCACTCCTTCTCTGCGATACCAATCCAGGATGGAGTCCATCGTGTCGTCGACCGACAGAATAAAACACGCTGAACATTGGGGGTGGGGCTCGACACCGACGTTGAACCAGACCGGGCTATTAAAGGCTAATTTCTGTTGGACAAGTAGATGGGTTAATTCGTCTGAGAAAGCCTGCGCGTCATCTGCACTGGCAAAATAGTTACCCTGCTTCCCCCAGGTGGTAATCGTGTTGACTACGCGCCCGATCATCTGGCGGACGCTGGACTCTCGCTGTGGGGTCCCGAGCGGACCCCGAAAATATTTTGAAACCACCACATTGGTCGCGAGCTGAGACCAGGCTTTCGGGATATCGACCTCGTGTTGCTCAAAAACCACCTCTCCGTTTTCGCCCGATATCACGGCGCTCCGCTTCTCCCATTCAACTGTCTCGAACGGATCGATGTTCGGCTGGGTGAAATGGCGCTGAATCGTCAGACCTGTGCTTTTCTGGACCGGTTGTTGTTTGGATTGCTCTGCCACGGGTTCCCCATCTGCCTTGGCTGTTTCCTCCGTCCGCTCTTTCCTCCGCACCTTCACCGCCATGGCCGCCTCCTCTCCACAACTAAACAAAACGTTAAAGAATAAAGGATGAGAAAACTGAATTGCATACTATATCTTGTGTGTCAAGTTCTTTATAACCCAAGCCCTGGTATATGAAAATCTCTTCTGTTTTTGCGAATTTTGCTCTATTCTAGTGTGAAAATGGGTAGCCAAACGAAGAATCCATATTGGAATTCCGTCTCTGGGGTCTTACGAACAGTTTTTCCTGACAGTGCCGATCCTGAAAAACTGCGTGTGTA
>JAJDZM010000023.1 GCA_022824615.1 Candidatus Binatia bacterium
TGGGCCGAGCGGAATCGATTGAGCAGTTCGACCCAGATGGGGTAGTCGGCGAAGCGCCGGCTGAAGGTCTCGGCGTGCTGCTGGGCGAGCACCGTGGTGGGCACCAGGACGGCGACCTGCTGGCCATTTTCAACCGCCAGATAGGCCGCCCGGAGCGCGACCTCGGTCTTGCCGTAGCCCACATCGCCGCAGACCAGACGGTCCATGGGTTTGGGGCTTTGCAGGTCGGCTTCCACGTCTTCTATGGCGGCCCGCTGGCCGCGGGTTTCTTCAAACGGGAAACGGGCCACAAACTCCTCGTAGTCGTCGGTGAAGGTGGCCAGAGCGGGCCGCTCGGCACTTTCCCGGACCGCATGGATTTCGAGCAAATCGCGCGCCATGGCCTGAATGGCTTCCCTGGTCTTGCGCTTGACGCGCTCCCAGGCCTGGCCGCCCAAGCGGTCCAGGCTGGGCTCTTTTCCGTCCGCGCCCGCATATTTCTGGACCAGATTGATGCGCTCGACCGGCACGTACAGTTTGTCGCCGCCGGTATATTCGAGGTGGAGATAGTCGCCCGTGGTATCGGCCACGCTCAGGTGCTGGAGTCCGTGATAGCGGGCAATGCCGTGGTCGGTGTGGACCACATAATCGCCAGCAGCCAGTTGGCTGAGTCCGGTCAGATAGTCGGCCACCGGACGCGGCCGGGAACGCCGTCTGTGGCGACGTTCGCCGAAAATTTCTTCTTCGGCCAGGAAGACCAGCCCATCCGCGGGCAGCGTAAAACCTTGTGACACATGCCCGACCACAATCGCGGCCCGCGGGCGTCTGTGCGCTCCGCCCTGCACATCCCACGTCTGCGCCTGCTCTATGGGGAGTTCCAGGTCGTGGCCGAGCAAGAGATGCTGAAGGTGGTCGGCCTGGCTCTGACTCGAAACAGTCAGATAGACCTGCTGCTGCTCGTCCTGCCACTGCCGGAGGCGCGTGACAAGGGGTGCCAGGCTTTTTTCCGCGCCCGGCGGGGACGCACCAGGTTTCAGGCCTCTATGCAGCGTCGAAGTGACAGTACAATCGGCCCCGACGGTTTCCAGGCCGCGCACCTCAACGGCTAAGAAGGCCGCTTGCCCGTCCAACGCCTGTTTCGCCGGCAGATAATAACGCTCGGGAGGCGGAACAAACCGGCCGGCCTCCCGAGCCGTGGCCACCCGTGATGCAAGCTGTTCCCAGAACGTCGCACTCGCGCCTTCCTGTTCAGCCGGGTCCAGGGTCCACACGACCGTTCCGCGCGGCAGATACTCCCCCAGGTGTTCCAGGTCGGGATAGAGGTACGGCAGGAAGAATTCGACCCCAGGGAAAGGCAACCCGCTCTTGAGGTTCTCGATAATCCGCTGCTGTTCCCGATGGGGGATATCTCCGGCATCCAGCGCCTCTTCAATCGTGCGCCAGACGGCCTGGAGACGCGCGACCGAAAAGAAGCGCATGGGCAAGACCATGAGTTCCTCGCAGGCATCCAGCGAACGCTGCGAGGCCGGATCAAACGAGCGCATGGTCTCAATACTGTCTCCAAGGAACTCGACCCGCAGTGGGTGCCGGGCGAGCGGCGGAAAGAGATCAACAATCCCCCCCCGGACGCTGATTTCGCCTTTTTCTTCAACCAGCGGGACCCGCCGGTAGCCCCACTGCAAACAGTAATCGACGAAGGCGGACAGCGGGAGTTCATCGCCGGTGCGCAGCCGGAAGGTTGCGGTGATGAACTCTTCCTGGGGCAGCAGCCGTTGCAGCAGGGCCTGGGCCGAGGTGACGAGAATGGGCGTGGCGACCGAGAGCAGATCGTACAGCCCCTCAATCTGCGCGGCAACGACCTCACTGTTAGGGGACAGGCCGTCAGCCACCGACACGTCCCAGGCCGGATAGTAGCGCACCCGTGGGGCGAGGTCCTGCCCGATAAAGAAGCGCAGGTCGGCGGCGAAGGTCTCGGCCTGTTTGTCCGACGGCAGCACACACAGCGTTGGCTGCGGGGTGTGTTGCAGATGGCGGGCTATGAAAAACGCCGGCGCGGCGCCCTTGAGGCCGGCCAGACGGATGACGTTGGGAGCGGGCGCGGCGGCACTGAGCCGCGTCGTTGTCTCAAGGGCAACCGAAAGAGGAGCAGCGTGAGACAGACCCACATCCATGGACGACGTGTTAGCGGCTGGCCTGCTGTGCGGCGGCGACAAGGCCGAACAGGGGAATCGTGAGCTGGGTTTCTTCGGGATGGTCGGTCATGACCTCAACGCTGCCGCGTATCCGGCCCGGCTCGGTGTCGCCCGTGATATGCAAACGCAACTCAAACTCTTTGCCCGGCGTGACCTCGGTCAGCTCGGGTTTCACCGTGTCGAGCGAGCTCCGCACCTGCCCGATGCCGAGGGGCTGAGCGGAGCGGTTCTTGATGCGCACCGTCCGCGTCTCGCCGACTCCCTGGCGGACAACCCCGAACGAGACCTGGGAGGGCGAGACACTGATATCGCCTTCGATACTGCCCACAACCGGAATACTGATGGTCGGCTTTTTTTGGCTCGTGGTGGTGACCGTAATGGTATCGTTGAGCGGGCCGCGCCGGGCGGTTTTGGAGACGTTCACTCGAAGCGTCTTGCCCTTTTTGCCCTCGACCTGGACGTCTTCGGCCCGGACGCTGACGGCGGGATTATCATTGGTGATGTCTGTGATCTCCAGGGATTTGTTTGCATCGTACAGGACCGTGACCGTGCGTGTGATGGGGGAGCCGCGCTGCAGCCGGCCCAGATACAACTGGGCCGGCTGCACCTGCACCTCGACGGTAATCTCTCCCCGGAGTGTCAGGGTCGTGACCGGTCTGAGGGGATCGTTGGTATGGACGCGGATGTCTTTGGCCTTCTGGCCGGCAAACCGCTTGGTGTCAAACGTGGCCTGAATAGTGCCCTCCGCGCCGGGCGGAATGGTATCCGCGGCAATCACCGCGGCGGTACAGCCGCACGAGGTTTTGACGGACTGCACCCGCAAATCCCGGTTGCCCCGATTGGTAAACCGAAAATCATGCGTCACCTGTTCTCCCTGCTCGACCCGTCCAAAGTCGAACACGGGTTCGTCAACCTGCATCCGAGGGCCGATGAAGGCCACCGTGTCGCCGCTCGGAGACGTCTCGGACTCGGCGTGCACCCCCGGGACGACACCGAGACAGGCCAGAGAGCAGAGGACGGTCAGCACAAGGGCGGCAGAAGTCCCGAAACGCATGGCTACACCTCCTTGGTGGTGCGTTGGGACGGACGCGCCGCACCATTATTCGAGCGGGCCAGAAAGGTGTCCAGATAGCGCGTGTGCACCTTGCCGGCTAAAAAGTCCCGGTCGCGCAGGATTCTCTGGTGCAGCGGGATATTCGTTTTAATGCCGTCAATCCGATATTCCGACAGGGCGGCACGCATGCGCTGGACGGCCTCGTCACGCGTCTGAGCGCTCACAATGACTTTCGCCACCAGAGAGTCATAGTAAACGGGCACCGTGCTGTTCTCCATCACCCCGGCTTCCACCCGGACGCCCATCCCGCCCGGAGGATGATAGGCGCGAATCGTCCCAGGAGAAGGCAGCATGGTGATGGGGTCTTCGGCCACCACCCGGCATTCGATGGCGTGACCCGAAAAACGGATATCCTTCTGACGCCAGGGCAAGGGCTCTCCCCCGGCTGAGCGGATACCGGCCTGGACCACGTCTATGCCCGTCATCATCTCGGTCACCGGGTGTTCCACCTGGACCCGGGTGTTCATTTCAATAAAGTAGAAGCGGCCCTGGGGGTCGAGCAGAAATTCAATCGTCCCGACATTGGTATAGCCGACCGCCTGGGCGGCCTTGACCGCCACGGCGCCCATCCGTTCGCGCAGGCGTTTGGTCAGGGCCGGCGAGGGCGCTTCCTCAATGAGTTTCTGATAGCGCCGCTGGATCGAACACTCGCGCTCTCCAAGATGAATGACGTTGCGGTGCTGGTCGCCCACAATCTGGAACTCGATATGCCGGGCGCGCTCCAGGTATTTCTCGACGTACAGCGTGCCGTTCCCAAATGCGTTTTCACCCTCTTCCTGGGCAACGGCAAACAGGGTCGAGAGCTCATTGGGATTCTGGACGACCCGCAGGCCGCGCCCGCCGCCGCCACCCGCGGCTTTTATCAGAATGGGAAAACCGACCTGAGCCGCCACGGCCTGGGCTTCTTTGACATCCGTGGTCCCGGACGAGGTCCCGGATAAAACCGGCACGCCGGCGCGCTCCATGATCCGCCGCGCGCGGGGTTTGTCGCCCATCAGGCGGATATTACGGACGCGAGGACCAATAAAGGTCAGGCCCGAGCGCTGACACGCCTCGGCAAAATCGCCGTTCTCGGACAGAAACCCATAGCCGGGATGAACCGCATCCGCGCCAAAGGACAGCGCGGCGCTGACAATTGCAGGGATATTCAGATAGCTTTCGAGCGGATTCGGCGGCCCGATACACACGCTCTCATCGGCCAGGCGGACGTGCAGGGCGTCGCGGTCGGCCGTCGAGTACACGGCCACGGTGGCAATCTCCATGGCCCGGCAGGCCCGCAGGATGCGAACCGCAATTTCACCCCGATTAGCAATGAGGACTTTCTTAAACACGACCAGGATTTCTGTGATTACGCAGGATTCTGACCAGGATTTTCATGAAGACCCAACAGACCCAATAGACTCAATAGACTCAACAGACTCAACTAAACGGGCTCAAGGAGAAA
The DNA here is from genome assembly GCA_022824615.1 of Candidatus Binatia bacterium. Taxonomy (GTDB): domain Bacteria; phylum Desulfobacterota; class Binatia; order Bin18; family Bin18; genus Bin18. The sequence continues at coordinate 4,730 of JAJDZM010000023.1, forward strand.
CAGGGCCTGGCCGTATTCGACCGGCTGGCCGTTCTCGACCAGAACCCGGCGCACCCGTCCGCGAATCTCCGCCTCGATTTCATTCATCATTTTCATGGCTTCAATAATGCACACCACATCGCCGGTTTCCACCATCCCGCCGACCGCCACAAAGGACGGGGCGTCGGGGTTGGGCGAACAATAAAAGGTGCCGACCATGGGCGAAGTGATGGTCAGGCCGGGGTCAAGGCCGTCCTGTTCCTGGGCCGCGGCGGCGGTCTCCGCCGGAGGCGAAACCGGGGGTGGGGCCGGCTGCGGCTGGACGGTCGCAGGCACGGAAGCCGGTTCCCCACGCACCAGGCGAACCTCGCCCGCACGATGTTTGAGCTCCAGCTCGCTGACCCCTTTTTCTTCCATCAGCTCAATGAGCTTGCGGATTTCGTCAATCTCCATATGCGTCCTTCACTCGATGCCATGCCAACGACTCTCTTTATAGCACGCTCTGCGTTACCCTGACATCGTTCTGACAGGTCATGAGAGAGGGCTCAACTCCGGGCGAGGGCAACCGCCGCGCGTAATCCCAGCAGATAGCTGTCCGCGCCAAAGCCGCAGATCTGCCCGACCGCCGCGCGCGCAATATAGGAGTGATGGCGAAACGGTTCGCGTTTATACAGATTCGAGAGGTGGACTTCGATAGTCGGGAGTTCGGCCGATAAAATCGCGTCCAGCAGGGCGACACTCGTATGGGTATAGGCTCCGGCGTTGATGATAAGCGCCGCGTATTGGCCGCGGGCGGCCTGGATTTTATCGACCAACTGGCCCTCGTGATTCGACTGAAAGGTGTCGACCTCGACGCCAAGCTCCTGAGCCAGGGCCGCAATCCGGTCATTCACGTCGGCCAGGGTCGTTGTCCCGTAAATGTCGGGCTCACGCAGACCCAGCATATTCAGGTTCGGGCCGTGTAAGACAAGGATGCGTATCGACATAAGGAAGGGGAAAGTGTAGGGGCAAACAGTAATAGCGTCAAGGCGTTAGCGTGAGGAAGGCAAGCCGGAAATCGGTCGTCTCGGGAAAAGAAATCAGGCCCGGCTAGACCTCGATCACCATCCCGTCGTGGGCGCATTCCAGCGAGACCTCGCCCTGCCGTTCCAGGACTTCCCGGCCAATATGGCTGAGCAGCAGGCGTTTACAGCCCAGGCGGTGCTGCTCCTGGGCGATCCTGGGATAGCTAATATGGAAGGAGGTCTCGGTCTGAAAATAGCAGCACTCACAGATAAACAGGTCGGTCCCGTGCGAATACCGGACCAGGTCCTCGTTCCAGCCGCAGTCACCGGAGTACAACAGCGCCCGACCGGCGGTTTCGACCCGATAGCCAAACGAAATATCCCGCTCCTGATGCGGCACGCGGAAGGGCAGCAACTGCACGCCAAAGAGGGCCGTCTGCTGTCCCGGCATCAGTTCCCGGAAGCGGATATCGAAGCAGCACGGCCGTTGTGACAGCTCGCGGTACATGGCGGCGTGGAGGGTGCGCACCCGCTCTTCGGTGCCCGGCGGCCCAACGATGGTGAGGGGCCGGGAGCGCTGGTTTTCATAGATATATTCGAGAAAGAGAAACGGCAGGCCGCCAAAATGATCACCGTGCAGATGGCTGAGGGCCACAAAGTCTATGCGGTCCGCCGGAATACCGAGCGACTTGAGGGCGAGCAGCGTGGTCGTGCCGCAGTCGAGCAGAAAGCGGGCGTCGGGGGCTTCAACCAGATAGCCGCTATGGCGCCGCCCCCCGCTACAGAACGCATCGCCCGCACCAAGCACTGTCACCCGCATGTCTTGCCTCGCACTGCCCAGAGCGGCGCTATCCCCAAAAGAAAAACGGAGGAGAGGGCTCGGGGGATACTTCCCCCGTAAAAAGGAACCTCCGCCTCTCCGCACTCTCCCTTCGAGCCGCTCCTGGCCTGAGTTCTACCGTGTTTCATGTGGGCGAACAAGGGTTTGTGTGACCCCGAGGCGAGAGCGTTTTACGCCCGAGTGTCCGAAAGCGTCCGGTAATATCCGGTAATTCACCGGACACTTCCGAGCGTTAATCAACAGAATGAGGGGGATTTACCCGAGCTGAGAGACTGACGGGAGGAGTTCACAATTAAAACACTGCTATTCCCTAACAAACACTCCGAAACTATATAGGGGGGTCTCCGACCTGAATCCAATAAAATCAATAACTTATTGAACCGTCGCAGTGTCCTATCTTCAGCGCTGATCTTCCTGACCTCTCAGCAAAAGGTTGATAAGTGCTCGGTGCGCTTCAAGTGTCATCGCTTCTGTAAGTGGGGAACCGTCTTCCCCATCTCTACAAATCCGGTACAGCGCTTTTTCCTCTGGGGCGGGGAGTGCTACGCCATGCTCATCACATTCCATGAGCATTTCGCTCACCAACCCCTCTCCGACTTTGATTTTTCCATGTGACCGGGCTGCTATCCCGATAAAACAAGCATCCACAACATCAAGCTTCATCCTACTTCCCCTCTGTCATCAAGGATATTCCTCGGGCAGGATCAACAATACGATTGGAGATAGAGAGGTTTGATACCTGTTACCCGAGGAAGCTTTATCAAGTCAACCAGTGGAAGGGCTTAGCTCGTGCCTAGTCCCAATAAGGGGAATGAAACGTAGCAAGTAACAATTGTCTATTTCAGCAAATATCGTCCTTAAGAAGTTCTCCCATCCTCTCGTCATAGAAGCCCATGCTTCCTCTAAAGCATCACTAGCTTCTCTGAGTGCCAATAAGATGTCTCCAGCAAGCGCCAACCTTAGTAAGGTTCTGGCAAAATATTTACACTCTGGGTCTGTCGCGTAGCCTTGGAGATCAGATAGAAATTCTTCTAAGGTAGCCTTTCCTTCTAGGGCGGATAGATATTCTTCAAAAAGGCTTGTGAACTCCTGATGTCGATTTAAGTCCTGGACCTCGTTAAAGCCGACGAATGGCGTGTAGTTAATCGAGTTCCTTTCGATGGACTCATCGGTTGGATCAGTGATATGCGCCTTCCTCGCAACGGTCTCGTAAGCTTGGTGCGAGACTGCATAGCGGTCATAAATATCATAGAATCGTTTCCATGGGGCTTCATGGTGGGGATTCCTCATTGTATAGCGTGTTATGCCAAAAACATGTCTGCGCAAATCGACAGGCACCACTTGAACTAAGGTCGTTTTATCTAGCTGTAGCCTTGTAATCGTTCGACCCTGAAGACAAAGCAATCCATGAACAGAGAAATAACTCGCATAGTAATTCGTTACGCGTGCCCATGTTTCTAGGCCCTTCTTTGCGAGCATATAATGGGCTACGGTATTACCCATAGCTCGCTGTAGAAACTCTAACGCTTGATTCATAAGGCAGACGGTAATTTGGGAGTCTTCAATATAGAGGCCACTCTTAACCTGAGTCAAAGTATAATTATCACCGCTGAGATGGCTGGAAACCGATGCCGCCTTGGCTACGAATGGCGCATGTCCAAAAGCCACCTTCTGGTCTTCCAGAAGCCAGGCATGATTCAGCATGGCTTTAGTATCTGCTGGAGGGGAGGTGATTACCGCAGCCATATCAGGAAGGAAATACGAGAGAGATCACCCGCCTAGTTAATTCACGAATTCCACCCTCGCCCACATAGGTAATACCTTTTTTCTTCTCCTCAGCGGTGCTGAAAGAGAATTGTTCCAGTTTTTTTATGTATGGAGTGAAGGTCTCTTTGTCTATGCATAGTCCGTTCTCGTCGCTAACAAGTACGTCCTCTTCTTTGAGATCAGCAACAATACGTTCAAGGAGATTCAGTAACGCAGACACTCCAACATATTTGCACAGAAAGAATGCCTTATTGTCCCATTGAATGGAGTATGAACTCTGAATTGCTTTGAAATATTCAAGTAATAGATCATGTTGCATACGTTGCTCGAAGAAATTCTGCTCTGTAGAAGAGAACAAGTGGCCTTTCTTAAAAAGTTTCTTCAGCGCGGAGATAAACGACGCTTGGCTTATGATACGGTTCCCACCACCCACCATACTAATACGATCCTTCCATGGAGAGTCATGGGTCTCTTCATTAAGAAGCACAACGAGGTCCTGACATCTCTTGTCTTCAAAGGTCACCGTTTCCTGGTCGCGCAACATTGGAATAAGGTCATAGACTAGGGAAGGATTGATTTTTCTTTGATTCCCGTTGATAGACCGGAAGATGAATGCCTTGCGAGAATCGTCAAGGTTTATAAAGGCAGTCACAACAACATTAAGGTCGGCTTTTCCTGAGTATTGCGGGTCGAATGCCCAGAGACGATGTTGTCCATCAATGACAAATGCTTCTCCGGCAAGGCGTTTGCGAATGTGAAGATATCCATCTTTGTAATAACTCTCTGAACTAAGGCTAACGATTATGGCGTTGGGCAGGAGCGGTGGATTTGAGCCGTTTGAAGTGAGAAATCTACCAATATCTCTAAGTCGGTCGGGACGTAGGCCGCGCTGAATTCCTTTTCGCTTATACTGTGTCCTTTCTGAGGTGTAGGCTACCCGAAGAAGCTTTTTTGCTGAAATTGTAAACAAGTAGAACCTCGTATCACCCTGTAAGACAGGAAGGGCCGGTACAGGCTCTAGAAATCTCTCTGATTTAGGTTTCTTCGCCATGGCTAACTGCCTTGATCCTGCCAAAACTGCCTCGCCGACGCCACCGTAAGATTACCTTGCAAGCGCAAAGCAGCTTCAGCCTTTTTCAATTCACGGCGAATGGTCCCCCCAAGCACTTTCCTTTGTTGTGCACCACTTAACGTATGCGGTGAAAAATGCACCCCGCACTCCGCAAGCTCGGCAAAGTTGGTCGCGTGCTCGCCCGTCGTCACAAAAGCATCGGCATCCTGCGAGGCAAGCCACACTGGAAATCCCCATGAACGACCCTGACGCGCTAGAGAACCGAGTAAACCCGCTTTGCCTTCTTTTGGCAGCAAAAGATGAGCCTCGTCCACAAAAAGCACCATTTTGATCGGTTGGATGTTGTTCTTCACTGCAAGATTCTGATTCAGATGCTTCATTAGGAAATTCAAGATAAGTGCAACAATTAATGCCTTGGTTTCGCTGTCGTTCCCAATGTCTTTGAAGTCAATCACTATTGAACTGTTGAGCCACTCCTCCAGACTGATGGTCGGCTTTTCCTGGTTGAGTAAGTTTCTAACGGCTGAATTATTGAGTCCTTCCTCAAGACCAAGCGAACTTGAGGCATTGGCAAATATGTTGAGTCGATTGATCTTTTGTATGATGGCTAAATCTACGCCCTCTGCACCATTTTGCTCAAGTTGAAGAGCGAGGGATGAGAAGTCAGGAGTCGGAAGTTGCTGATATGTATCGCTAATACTCCGCTCTTGTTTCGCGCCGAGTTGGCGCGCGAAACAACGAATTAAACCGGCAATCTCATAGGCAATCTGAGCGTTCCGTGTGAGGTCTGAGGAGCGATAGAGTGGGTTGATCGGTAAACTCTGCCGAATGAGTCGTATGTAACGTGCCCCGGTTTGTTCCAAAAATTGGGCACGGTTTTTTCCTTGCTGAGGGTTACTCGGATCGTCTTCCAATTCACCTTTAAGATCGAAGAAAACAAAGCGTACTCCCTGATTGGATAGCTGAGCGAGTAGGTCAAGAGCGAGTTGGCTCTTGCCTGAACCTGGTTCACCAGAAATGACGAGGAGCCCGTTCTTCGTGTCTGGACCATTGATGCTCCATTCAGGAGCCTCAGCCAATACTTTCAATTTAACCTCTTGCTCCACTACTTGCTCTACTACGGGCCTGGGCGTGACGTGGGTTTTACGATTCTCGCCGAAGTCAGGACCGGCAATTTTGAGTAGAGCAGAAACAAAGCGTGTCTGGTCGTTTCTCGACTCCTCCCAAATTTGTTTTAATCGTTGACAGCCATACTCAAAATGCTGTCGAAACTCTTGGCGATACTCGCTTTCGTTCAATTTCTTCCCTACACGATGATTCAGTGCCGCCCGTACGACATCGCCGAGTTCGTTACCAATCACAGTTTCATCGTCCAGGTCTTTCCCTTGGGAGTCCGTCGATTTGAAGCTGGGAGGGATACCTTCACCCAAAGCCAGGAACAAAGCCGAGCGGCCTAACACGGCTTTATTCCGCGCTCCGACTCGTTGGTGCACATTTTCTATGAATTCCTCAGTGGCAAGGCTCGGCTTAAATCTCATGGCCTACTCCCGAAGTAGTCATTTGTCACACGCACTTCATAGTTAGCGCTGTCCTCTCGTCCGTGTGGATGTAGGGTATACATACGTCCAAATCTACCTCGAAGCCGCTCAAACAACGGTCCGTCAGGATCAATTTCTGAGTTTGTAGTCAAAATGATAGTCTGGTGGCCTGTTAAATACAGTCTGTCAAGCACACTATCTTTGACCTCTTTGTCGAGACGACCCAAGGGAGTGTCAACGACTAACGGCGGTGCGACCTTCGCCAAACGACGAAGCGCCTCGTAAAAGGCTAACATACGTACCTGTCGCTGACCGGCTGATGTATTAGCTCCTTCCCAAGACGACCTTTCGCCACTACGTCCGAGCAACCAGCAGTTCCAGTTCTCATCAAACTCCATTCCCAAGAATTCCCGCTGGCGTTCTGTGATTTCTGTCCACAGTTCACCAACATACTCAGAAATATTCTGCCGAAGCTGGTCAGCCGCACGAACGCGAATCTCTTTTGTCGCCTCACGATAAGACGCCGCTAGTGCAGCTAGGTTTCTACCTTGCCGTGCCTTATTCGCCAGATTCGTCAGGTTTGTCTCCTCCCGTTTTTGTTCCTGAAGGTCGCCTTCGAGCGTTAGGCTCTGTTGCTCTATGTCCTTCTTTTTGCGCTCCAAATGGTCACACTCTGTAGTCAATTCTCCGCGCCGTTTATGAAGCTTTGCCCCAAGCTCCATCGTCCCGGCATCTTGTTTAAGTTGTCTGATTCTTCCATCAATCTCTCGTAGTTCCGCGTCAACAGATTCCACCCGGTTACATAATTCTGTAACGCCCGGTAAAGAATTTGTTCCAGTCTCCAAACGGACTCTAATCTGAGCACTTCGGTCATTCCGGTCTGTGATAAAAATTTTTTCCGCCATTCCTTCAGGTGGAGGGTGAAATAAACGATGTAGGGCGCGCTCTAAACGATCTGCATAGAAGGCGTAAACATCGTCTGCTAACCGGTACTCAGACGGTACTTTCTCAAAAACATCTTGCTTTACCTGAGGAATCTTCGGTTCGACTGTCGCCCTACTACTTTCCCACTCTCTACGTTTCTCTTCTCGAATAAGGTCATCGTGCAGCTCACCACGATAGTTACCCATTAGGGCTACTGGCATGGCCTGCTCCCATGCCGACGTTAGCTCCGTTTCGAGCTTAGCCTTGGTTTCCGCCAACTCTGTTCGAGCTGTCTGTGCCCGGTTTAATTCTTGCGGGTCAACAGCTCCAATGCTTCTGAGTTGGTCCTCTACTTCATCGAGTTCCGTTTGGTTTTCGGACAGCTCAAGTCCAACGCTTTTTAACTCGTCCCTCAGGGCGACGAGCTTCTTTTCTGTCGTGACGATCCGCCCAGATATATCGGCAAGTTTCTGTGCCGCTTCATATTCTCCAGAAGCGTTGAACACACGCGGAATTTTGTTTTGAATCAGATTGCGCAAGTCGGTCTCAAGTTCATCGTAAGACCATAGCCCCAGTATGCGGCTGATACCTTCAACGATTTCCTGTTGCCCCAGGTTGAAATTTTGACCTCGCTCCGCGTCGAAAAAGAAAAATCGGGCCAAATGTCGAGGGAGGAGGGTATCTCGCAATTTGGCTAGGTGTTTTTCCTCTTCAATTCGTCCAGACCCGTCAATACGGTCTGCATAAGAGCGCCATACTGGCGACGAGTTCGGTCGGTGACGAATCTCCCTAACCAGTACAGCCTTTCGACTCCCACCACCGGTCTCACCGATTTGGGATATCTTGACCTGAAGCCGAGCGGTGTCTTCACCTTCTGCTTGAGCCCGTCGGTTCAGCGACCTCTCGAATACAAACCGTGTTGCTTCGGAGGCTGGTTCTACTTTTTTGAGATCGCCAACGCCAGCTTCTCCGACGACCGCGAGGTACAGCGCCCGGAGTAAGTGCGTTTTCCCTGCGCCATTCTTACCACCGATAAGAATGCCACAACGGTCCTCTACTGTGCCGAAATTAAAGGTATGCTCGCCGTAATAAGGGCCGAAATTCTCCAGCGTGAGTTCGTCAATATAGACGTCAGGCATCTTCGAGCGCTTCCTTTTCGTGCTCCATATCGTCTTTCAGGATGTTCAGCATGTCATCCGGTAGGCCATAGGCACGATGGCGCTCGCTATATTCTTCAACCTTTGCAAGTAAACGTCGTAAGGTATCTGCACGGATGCCTTTCTCAGCTACAACCTCCTCCTCCAGGTCTCGCAACTGGTTGACTTCCTTCCAGTCCTTCATGATGATTCCTCTCTGACGAGTGACAATACGTCCTACACCGCCGCCATCATCGGGCTGACGGGCGGCTTTCCAATGTTTCTGAATAAGAAACAATTCATCCTCACTGATAACTTTCAGGCCGGTCTGCTCCTGTAATTTGAGGAGCTGAGTCAACAATTCGCGACGGGCCTTCATAGTAAGCGGACCAGGGCCGTCGCTTCCGTTCATCCGCTTCATATCTCGTTTTCCGTTCTCCGGGTCACGATAGCGTATAAGTGTCTCCCTGAATTCGAGCAGGTCTTCCATGCGTTCGTCACCACTCG
>JAJDZM010000027.1 GCA_022824615.1 Candidatus Binatia bacterium
ATTTTTAACTGGGGGCAAAAAGCGGATCAAAGTTCTCCACTACTGCATGTATTTTTTCTATCGACCAGGTCATTGGCCTGATCAGTGAAACTATTTTTTATAAGGCCTGTTTTTCCTAACAAATAGTTAAGTTTTTTTTCATTTTTTTCCTGGAGGTATGGAGAATTGGCCTTTTCTCCTCCCTGCGCTATTCCCTTTTGTCGCGTAGAAGATATCGAATCCGGTAGGCATTCGGAAGATGTCAGATTACACACCGTTAATCCGACCTGCGGCCAATAAACGCCCTCCTCCCTGATTGTTGAAATTGTAACATTTTATGTTACAGTTCAGCGTGGTCAAAAGCTTCCAACACAAAGGACTTGCCGAACTATTTGAACGAGGGCGGAGTCGAAGAGTGTCTCCGAATTTGCACGCCCGTTGCTTGCGTCGCCTAGAGACTCTGGATCAGGCTGAAACACTGAGAGACTTAAACATTCCGGGATTTAACTTTCATGAGCTTCATGGGCTCCCCAAACGCTACAGCACTCATGTCAATGGCCCGTGGTGCATAACCTTCGAATGGGAAGACGGAGAAGCGGTGAGGGTCGATCTCGAACAATATCACTGAGGTAGCAGCATGGCAGAGTATACCATCAAGCGTCCGCTGAAACGTCCTCCCATCCATCCTGGTGAAGTGGTGCGTGAGGACGTTTTACCAGCTTTGGGCTTTTCCATTAGCGAAGCGGCCCGTCGCCTCAGAGTTTCGCGTCAGCAACTCCACCGGGTACTCGCTTGTACCCATCCTGTCTCGACTGAGATGGCACTCCGGCTTGGTAAACTTGCCGGCAACGGCCCTGGGCTCTGGCTTCGGATGCAGCAGAACTATGATGTCTGGCACGCAGAGCAGCGGCTAAAGAATGAATTGAAAAAAATTGAGCCAGGGCTTGTGGAGAGAGCAGGAGCGGATGCTTAGCCATCCACATGACGGTAAGGGTTGTGCTCAATATCCTCGAACTCCGCGTTGACGCGCATGCTCTCCTGGCGCACCTTTCTGGAGGCGTTGGCAAGCCGTTTTGCTCGAAGCTGCCTTCGGGTATTACCGTTCATCCTCGCGATAGCGCGGCGGATGTATTCGGCTCTGGATAACTGGAGAAGCTTCGCACACTGGCCACTCGTTCTGAGCAGTTCGTCAGATAACGTCAGAGAAATAGTTTCCATAACGAATTCCCGTCATCGCGAAGGGTATCTTACGCGCCCCCCATCGGCCGGGGCGTGTACTTATACAAATCCTTCCAATAGTGATCCAGCACCGCATCGTCGGCGCAGTCGAGACATTCAAGCTCCGGGTCGGACACGTCCAGCAAACCCTTTTTGATTAACGTCTCGGCATACGGTCCGCGGTCGATCAGTTTGACCGGGCCGCGTGCTTCGGCCAGCCGTTTGCGGAGCTGGGCTGTGGCTGATTGATCGACTTCGTGTGTGACCGGGTCCAGGACGACGCCATAATCCTGCTCGGCCCGCTCGGGTGAGACGAGCTTACGGACCACATCCATACGAACGGCGTCGATGTCGCGCTCCAGAGGGTCGCCCCAGCCCCCGCCGCCTGGGGTAGTGAGGCGAATAATGTCTCCCGCTTTGACCGGAATGGCATCCCGGCTGAAGTAGACGGCCTCTTCCTCCGGGGTACCGGGGTTCTTGATGGACGAACTCGGCGCGCCCCACTTGCCGCCCTTGATACCTGTGCAGGCAAAGGCGGTCCGCTCCGTGACCGTCAGATAATACCCGTCAACCAAGGTTCGTATCTCTTTCTCATAACCCAGCCCGCCGCGATATTTTCCGGCTCCGCCCGAATCGGTCGCCAGACCAACACGCAGGACTTCAACCGGGAAGCGCTGTTCAATGAATTCCGCCGGCAGGTTTTTGGAATAAGGCACCAAATCCACGGCATCGGTGCCATCCGCATACGGCCGCGCGCCCGAACCCGCCCCGAAAATTTCGCGCATCAGAAACAACCGGCCCTCAAAGTCCTGTCCGTACAGGCCGTAGATCTGAATGTTCTGCATGTCGGCCACCACCTCGCCGTCAAAGGCTTTGGCCAGGGCGACGGTATAGGCGCTGATCATGCGCAGCATACAGGTCATGCGACTCACCACCGGAGCCGGAAACTTCGGGCTCAGAATAGTCCCCTGTGGAATACGACAGCGAAAGACCTGAGTCACGCCTTCGTTAATGATGATGCCGGGAATCTGCGCCTTGAAGAACGCGCCGAGCCATTTGGAGTAATGCCGGCCATCGACCGGCCAGTTGATCGGCCCCCTGGCCTGGGGACTGGTACCGGCGAAATCCAGCACCATCTTGTCCGGATACTTGCGCATGGTGATCTGGAGCTTGACCGGCTTGTCCAGGGTCAGGCCATCGTTCTCAATAAAATCTTCCCCGATGAATTCCCCATCAGGGAAGAGGGGCAGGCCCTTCTCGCGCACCACCTCAGCGCAGCGGTCGAGAATTTCATAAAACGCGGCCTCCACCTCATTGCCGCCAAAGCGATCGCATAATTCCGTTACCCGGCGACGGATGACCTCATTCGCGCCAACAAAGGCGTCAATATCGCCTCGCAGGTCCTCGGGGAAACGACTGTTCCGCAGCAGAACATCGTATAGCCCCTCGTTGAGCTGACCCTTTTCGTACAGCTTGACCGGCGGACAGATGGTGCCCTCCTCAAAAATACTGGTCGAGGTACTCGGCCAGGAGCCTGCCATACGGCCGCCCACATCGTTGACATGGCCGAAAATCTGCGCAAATCCAATCAGCCGTTCGTCCCAGAAAATGGGCGTGACCACGCAATAGTCCGGCAGATGACCGATCGTTCCGGCCGACTGATAGACGTCGTTGTAGATAAATACATCACCTTCATAAATACGCTCGGCCGGAAACTTCATCCGAATCGGGTCGGCGGTGGCGGCCCAGGACACGCGCGAGACCGATAGACAGTCAAGCGTGTTGAGCGAGGCCCGGTAGTCGTGCTGTTCACGGATAATGGTCGAACGAGCGGTCCGCTCAACCGCAGCTTCGGCTTCCATAATGGCCGCCTCAATCCCACCGTCCACGATATCGACCAGGATCGGGTCCAGCTCTTTTCTCAGCGCGTCGATACGGCTGACAGCGTCCGGATCCCGGGCAACCTGGCCGTACCGAAACAGGGCGTAGTCCTGAAAGGCGACGGCCTCATTGGCTTTGTCATAATAGGTCTGCGAAAACTGCTTGTGATCGGCCATGCTGACACTCCGTGGAAGGCGTTTTGTTATTGCGTTCGCTCAAGCCGTAGCGTTCCCCACTGATCCACCCGGCCGCTCCAGCCCGGTTCCACAACTGTGGTGGCGTCGTACTGCTGGACGATGGCCGGGCCGCCCAGCTCGTTGCCTGCTTGCAGCGCCGCCCGATCGTATACCGGCGTATCCAGCGTGCTTTTGGAGAAATAGACCGCGGTCTGACCTGTCTGAGCCTGCTCCGGACTCTTGCCTGCCAGTTGCGCTTGCGGCACATGGGGGCGTTTGAGCAGTCCCAGCCCGGTGACACCCACGTTGACCAGCTCGACCAGTTCCTTCCCCGCATAAGAATATCCGTAGCGGTCCTTATGGCTGGCGTGGAACTTGGTGATGGCCTGCTGAATGTGAGTCTGAATCTCCGACGTTGCCGACCCTTCGACCGGGATCAGGACAGGATCAATCGAAAGGGGAACCCGAATCTCGTAGGCCTGGCCGGCGTAGCGCATGTCCACAAAATGGTTGAGCCGAGTCGCTTGGGTGAGTAAGCCTTCGTCTTCCAGACGGGCGGTCACGCGGCGTTCAAGGTCCTGAATTTCGGCCGCGATACGGTCCACGTCCAGGCGATCTTCACGCTGGACATCCGTATGCACCAGATCCACGCGGACATCGGTCAGCAGCAGTCCATACGCCGAAGTCACACCTGGGTTGGGCGGGATAATGACGTGCTGCATACCGAGCCAGTCGGCCAGATAACAGGCGTGGAGCGGTCCGGCTCCGCCGAACGCAACCAGGGCATAACTGCGCGGGTCACGTCCACGCTTCACGGACACCGTCCGAATGCCGGCAGCAATGTTTTCAACAGCTATGCGCAGAATACCTTCCGCCGCAGCGATCGTATTGAGTTTGAGGCCCGTAGCAAGCTCGGCCACAACCTGGGTTGCCTGATCGAGATTCAGGGAGACGCTGCCTCCGGCAATGGTCGGCGTGATGCGTCCCAGCACCAGATTGGCGTCCGTCACCGTCGGCTGGCTGCCGCCCCGACCATAACAGGCCGGCCCCGGATTCGCGCCCGCGCTGTCCGGTCCGACTTTCAGGCTCCGCCCGCCCGCCAGCCAGGCAATTGACCCGCCGCCCGCCCCCACGGTATGCAGCTCGATCATGGGCGTTTTCAGGTCATAGATATCGACCTTGCCCTCGGTCAGCATGCGCGGCTGGCCGCCTTCGACCAGGCAAATATCGGCCGAGGTACCGCCCATATCAAAAGTAATAATGTCCTGGTTGCCGCTCAGCGTGCCAAAATGGGTGGCGGCAATCACCCCTGCGGCCGGACCGGACAGGGCCGCGGCAATCGGCAAACGGGCGACCTCCTGGGCCTGGGCCAGTCCGCCGCTCGATCGCATGATGTAAAATGGTGCGCTGATGTCCCGCTCGCGCAAGTGCCGTTCAATCCGGGTGTGATACGCGGACAGGAGGGGCATCAGGGCGGTGTTCAGGCAGGTTGTATTGGTCCGTTCGTACTCGCGGTATTCGCGCAGGATATCGGACGAGATGGAAATAAAGCAGTCCGGATACACCTCATGGATAATGCGGCGGACTGCCTCCTCATGCTCCGGATTGCGGTAGGAGTGCAACAAGGAAACGGCCACGGCCTGAATGCCGCGCGCTTTGAAGTCCTGAGCAATAGCCGCCACTTCGTCCCGGTCCAACTCCTGGACGACCGTACCCCGGACATCCATCCGAGCGCTGATTTCCCGGATGCGTTCGAGCGGCACCACCCGCGGCGGCTTGATCCACCAGGTGATATCACCAAATTCTCCGGGGACGGTCTGGCGGGCGCACTCCAGGGCTTCCCGGTAGCCGGCGGTAATGAGCAGGCCAAGCTCTGAGTATTTGCGTTCCAGGATGGCGTTGGTGGCAACGGTCGTGCCGTGAAAGACTGCGTTCACATCGTGGGCCGCGATCTCCCCGCGCTGGGTGATATGCTCAAGGCCGTTTACAAAGCCTTGGGCCGGATCGTCCGGCGTGCTGCGCACCTTTGCCAAATGCAGCGTCCCGCTGGCTTCTTCGAGCGCAACAACGTCCGTAAACGTTCCCCCGATGTCTACCGCTAACCGCCAAGTCATACGCTCCCTCCTTGAGGCCAATGTAGGAGGCTTGGCTGGGCCTGTCTACAGTAAAAATAGCTATCTATTACGTCTTCTGTGCCGAACGCAGCGTCAAAATCGAAATCTCCGGCGGAATCCCCAGCCGCATGGGATAGCCGTAGAACCCGACGCACCGGGTGACGAACATCTGCATGTCCGCGTGACGATACAGCCCCTGGTCGGGGATGCCGAGCAGGCCGATGACGCTCAGCGCCCGGTCTTTGCCCAGTTGAATACCCGCGTGCCCACCATGGGTATGGCCGGACAACACCAGGTCGGCACAGCATGCCGGCAGGGCGACAAAGGCGCGCGGGTCGTGGTTGAGCAGAATGCGCGGAACCGGCTGCCGTGGGCCCCATGAACTGACGATGCGCTGGTAGAGCGCGTCCCGCTCAAAACGCTGGAAGACAAAATCCAGGCCGGCGAGTTCCAGGGGCTGTCCGTCAACTGAGAGCGTCGTCACTTGATTGCGTAAGGTAGTGACGCCGGACTGGCGCAAATAGCGGACGAGGCGGTGGGGGGCGTCGAAGTCATGGTTGCCCAAACAGGCCCACTGGCCGTACGGTGCCTTGATCCGAGCCAGCGCTTCGTACAGCGGCAGGTCAAAATCGCCGGTCCGATGTGTCAGAAAGTCTCCGGTATGCAGCACGAGGTCGGGTCTGGCTGCATTCGTCAGCGCGGCAACGCGCAGCAGCTTGGGCCGGTCCATTTCCCCACCAACATGGATATCCGACAAATGGGCGACCCGCAGTCCGTTGAGCGCCGGGGGCAAGTTGGGCAGGGCGAGGTCTCGCTCCTCGACCTGAAAATCATAGGTGAGCTTGACGCTTGACAGCGAAAAGAGAAACGGCGCTCCCGCGCCCATCAGGCCGAGTTGTTGCATGAATCGACGCCGCTCGGGGGAGGGCAGGGTGTCTTGTGGGGCGTGTCGGGCCTGTTGCTGTATGACCCATGCTCTTCCGCGCCGTGCCAATTGGGTCAAGCCTCGGACAATGCCAAGGCCGGCATAGCCAAACAGGAGGATGCCATAGGCGCTATACCACAGCGCGCCGATCCAGGAGATGCCAGGGGCGTGCAGAAAAGGCAGCGGACTGCCGGAGCGGGCAGTCAGGATCTGCACCGCCATAATGGAATCGAAAATCATTCCGACCACGCTGAAGAGTCCAAGCGCTAGGGAAGACGACCCAAGCAGATTGACACCGGAGGCGTGCAAACGTTGCCGGGCATACGAGAAGGGTACGATGGCAATCGGAACCATGGCGATCAAATACACCGCCCGCCAGGTGATCCACAGCCACATGGCAGTGGCTCCCAAGAGCAGAAAAAGGTTGAGGCAGATATGCCAGACGTATTGGGCACGACGGCTGGCCAGGGTGTTGAGTCGAGCGTGAATAGACATGGAGATGGTTCAGCCTACCGGACAGGAGTCCGTCTCAAAATCAGCGTGCCAAACCGATCGACCGTAGCCTGACAGTCCGGCGGAATGAGCGTGGTGGTATCGTACTGTTCAACCACCGCCGGCCCGGTGAGAGCCGCTCCCGCTCCCAAGTGGGTCCGCGCATAGACCGGACAGGTCAGGAAGCCGCGCGCTTCAAAAAAGAAGACTGGGCGCGTATCTATCGGCTGAACGGGACCGGTCTGTTCGGCAATCGTCGGGAGCGCCGGCTTTGGCTGCGTCACAGTGGCGGTTATTCGCAAGGTGGACAGGCTGACCTCTTTTCGGTCCTGAAACGAAAAACCGCAGAGCTGCTCATGCTTATGATGAAATTGCGTAACTGCCCGCTGGAGAATGTCGCTGCTGAGCTCGCTCTGAGGAAGGTCGATAGTAAGATCGGTTGACATATCGACATAGTGAAAATCCACCGACCGCCTGAACTGCCGGGGTGCGTCCGGCAGGTGCTGCTGGTCCAAGGCGGCCTGAGCCTGGTGTTCGAGTTCTGTAAAGAAGTGAGTCAACCGCCGGGGATCAAGCGCAGATGCGTCGGGGGGAGCGGGAGCGGCACAATCCTCCCGGATATCGGCACAGAACAAGCCGAAAGGAGCGGCAAGCCCCGGCCGGGCTGGAACCACGACCGTTGATACGCCGAGCAGCGCTGCAAGATCGGCGGCGTGTAACGGACCGGCCCCACCAACGGCCATCAAAGTCGTCGCCCTGGGATCGAGGCCGCGCTGCGTACACACGCGACGGATGGCTCCGCACATGGTGTGGTTCACCAATTGGACGATGTCTTGGGCGGCCTCTGTTGCGCTTTTGCGGCGCAACTGTCCGAAGGTAAAGAGCGCTTTTTCAGCCGCTTCCCTTGAAAGAGGAAGCAGCCCATCAAGCAGAGAAGCCGGCAGACGACGCAGCAGGAGATTGGCATCGGTGACCGTCACCTCTGTTCCGCCCTTGCCATAACAGACCGGACCGGGGTCGGCACCAGCGCTGAGCGGACCGACGCGCCAGCGGGTATCCGGGTCCACCCGGGCAATGGAACCACCGCCGGCTCCGATAGAGGTGATATCGACCATAGGGGTACGGAGCGGATATCCGCCGACTTGGCCGTGCGTGGTGAGCAGCGGCTGTCCGGCTTGGACGAGAGCGATATCGGTAGAGGTGCCGCCCATGTCAAACGTGACCAGGTCGGAAAACCCGCTTGCGGTTCCAACGCGAGCCATGGCGACTGCCGCCGCACTGGGTCCCGAGAAAACGGTTGCCAGAGGCCGCTGACCGACACGTGCTCCGCTGTGCAGTCCGCCAGACGACTGCATGATCAGTGGCGGCCGGTGGATGCCACTCTCCTGCATGCTATGCCGCACCCGATTGAGATGTTCCCCCATTAATGACTGGAGGGCCGCGTTCAGACAGGTGGCTGCGGTGCGCTCGTACTCGCGTTGTTCGGGCAGGACGTCGGACGAGAGCAGCACGTCTAAAGAGAAATCTTCCGCGAGCAGCAGCGCTTTCAGCCGCCTCTCCGGCTCAGGGTTGCGCGCGCTGTGTAAGAGCGAGACGGCGAGGGTTTTCAGGCTTTGGGCATGACACCACGCCACGATTGCCCGTATCTCTGGTGTGGAAATGGGTATTTGTACATTCCCCTGGGCATCAAGACGTTCGGTCACCTCGTGGATATCCTCAAGCGGTACCACCGGCCGGGAAGGAAGGGGCGAAGAGAGCCCGCCATCCTCCGCTTGTTGGGGCTGGTTCAACTCCAAAATATGGCGGAAGCCGGCAGTGATGAGCAAGCCGACCCGCGGGAGGCTGTGTTGAAGCAAAGCATTCGTGGCAACCGTCGTGCTGTAGAGGAGGGCGCTCGGACGCGGATGCTGCGTACGGAGTGCGGAAAAAGCCGCCCGAAGACTCTCGGTCGGATCAGAGGCGGACGGGATTTTCTTGCGAAAGACAGGGCCACTTTCGTCATGGACGAGGACATCAGTGAACGTCCCGCCAATATCGATGCCAATGGTTGGAGTCATTTACGTACAGGGTATGCGTGCAGTGCTGTCCCTTGTGACTCTGCTACACGAGAGCGGCAAGCAGGCCGGCTCTAATCGGCAAAGCGCGGCATGACCTTGTTGGCGAACAGGTCGAGCGAACTGAGTACCTGTTCGCGTTCGTGAATTCCTTGCTGGATGAGGAGAAAACACTCTTTGATGGGGAATTTCCTGCTGGCCGCTTCAATACGGCGAGAAATCGTATCCGGGTCACCAACCAATAACTCAGGATGTCCTTGGCCAAACGGGGTAAACCAGGTGTCCCACATCCACAT
The DNA here is from genome assembly GCA_022824615.1 of Candidatus Binatia bacterium. Classification (GTDB taxonomy): domain Bacteria; phylum Desulfobacterota; class Binatia; order Bin18; family Bin18; genus Bin18. Next base: position 9,136 of record JAJDZM010000027.1, read on the forward strand.
GGGGTCGGTCAGCCATTCCTGAGCCGTTGAGGTGTTCTTATGGCAGATCATTGCGCCGCCCCAGGCTGCCTCGTCTCCAGGCTGAACATCATGCCCGTGTTTCAGCGCCTCGTCGTGATAGCCGGACCACAGCCGTTGACAGAAATCGAGGTCCGAGGCCAGGACAATCGGCTTGCCCCCGTAGCGTGCCCAGAAGAGCGCGGTGCGCATGCTATGGGTGAAACCCCCGTAGATGGGCGGGTGCGGATCCTGATACGGTTTGGGTGCAATACCAATCTCGCGGATGCGCATATCCGTATCCACGCCTGTTCCATATTGCGTATACACCCCTTGCTGGTGCGGGTTGACAAAGTCCTCAGGCGGAATCGTCCAGTATTTGCCCTGGTAGCTGAAAGTGTCTTCTTTCAAGGCGGTGAGCACCACTTCGACGAACTCACGAAAATATTCGCGGTTCATATTGTCGTCTTCCGAATTGCGATTCCATTCGCCAACTGCGTTCAGGTCGGGACGGATACGGAAATTATGTACCCAGCGCGCCTGATAGCCGCGCACCATACCGACCGCCAGGCGGCCTTTGAGCATATGGTCGAGGGTCGCAATATACTCTGCCGTGCGAACCGGATTATGCGTTGGCGCGACCCAGCCGACCATATTCACGCGGAGTTTTTGACTATGCTGGCCAATCCACATGGACAACAAGCCCGGCTCGTTGCTGGCTTCAAAGCCCTCGATTTGGAGATGATGCTCGGGATGCCCAAAGCCGGCATAGCCCACCTCGTCCGCAAACTGGACATACTCTGCCACTTCACTGAGCATGCGCTGGTAGAGTTCGGGTCGCTTACCCGCCATGCCCGCTTCGAGTTCGTGACGACGGCCTAAGGTGGCATAGATGAAAAGGTGAAACTTCATGTGACAAACTCCCGTATGGTCGAGACGCTACCGTGCCTGGGCCGCTATGCTATCGGGTCTGCCAAAGAATGTGAAGCTCAGGACGAGGCGGGCGCACTCCGGTGAGGCCAGGGGCACGACAGCGTGGGTGCGACTACGACTCGGATACGGGCGGGGCAGCGGCCGGGGTCGGCGGAAAGCTCCCCGCGCCTGTGGCCGGGGCAGAGTCTTCCGTGATGGGGAGTTCCACCCGTACCTCAGTGCCACGACCGTGCTGGCTCTGCACCGAGAAACGCCCGCCACAGGAGACGGCCTGCTCACGCATATAGAGCAAGCCGTAATGGCCGGGAATAGGCTGTTCCGGCTGAAAACCCTGCCCGTCATCTTTAATCATCAGGGACACGCCCTTCTGTTCAAAGGTCAAGGCAATCTGCACATGGTTGGCCTTGGCGTGCCGCTGTATGTTGTGAAGGGCCTCCTGGGTAATGCGAAAGAGCGTGCGGCTGGTCTGGGTCGGCAGGGGCCGGTCCCCATCATCCGCCTGCATGACCACCTCAAAGGGCTCCTGTTCCTGCAGGTCGGTCACATAGGCACGGAGTGCCTGGACCAGGCCGAAGTCTTCGAGCACCGGCGGTAATAATCCATTGGTAAACTGACGGACGAGCACCGAAATCGTATCCAGTTCCACGGCAAGCTTGCTAAAGCGCTCACGACCCGCTGGCGCATGTTGCAGGACAAATTCCTGAAAGCCGTGAAAGTCCTGGAAGATGCGAAAGAGCCGTTCTTCTATCTGGTGACATTCATTAACGATACGCTGGCGTTCTTCTTCTTGCGCGTTAAGCACGGCGTGCAGGAGGCCGCGCAGTTCTCTCACCGACCGCCGGGTCTCTGCAAGTGTGTAGGCGCGCTGCACGACAGGCAGCGCATATTGAGCAATGTCCGTGAGCACCTCGTTGTCTTGGGGACGAAAACCGCCGGGCTGTTTTCTGTCAGCCAGGAGAAAACAGCCGAGTAGCGAGTCACTGCCAAGCGGATGGATGAGGAGATGTCGCTGCGCCAGTTCTTTTTCAGAGAGCGCTTGCAGGCGCGCATAAATATCCTGTGAGGTATTGAGGACATTGAGACCCAAGTTCAACGCCGCCCGCAGCGCGCCGCCTTTGGCAAGGGAACGATCCCACGTAGAAGGGGAAAGCAGTGGAAAAGACCCTGCCGTTTTAACCTTGACACAGGCCTGGGTGTCCGGATCAAGAAGGATCACGCACCCACCGTGGCAGGGAATACGTCGCAACATTTCCTCAACAAGCTGTTGGAGGAGCGGATCAATTTCCAGGAGCGTGAGTTTTTCTTGAAGGGTCTCGATTTGATTGGCTTGCTGGGGGTCTGAAGCCGCTTTCGGAAGACTGTCCTGCGAGAGGCGTGACACAGAAAAAAGGCTTGGCAGACCGGCAATGCCAAAAAGCAGGGCGCAGCGAAAGGCGAGGCTGGAGTAGAGTTCAGGGATTGAGGCAGACGGCGGTGGAACAAGGAAGAGCAGCAGCCCTGAGGCGACACTCGTAGCGAGCGCCATACCGAAGCCCGCCTGCCAGCCACAGCGGAGCGTTGCGATCAGGGTGAGTCCATACAAATAGACAAACAACGGGCTCGACAGACCGCCACTGACGCCACACAGCACGGCGACAAAGACCACGTCACTCAGCCCAATGGGAAAGGGGAGGGGCGTCCCTTTATAGTGGCGGTAGGCAAAATATTGACCGAAGAGACAATACAGGATGCTACCGAGAAGACAGTATTGCGTGGCGGCTTGGAAAAGAGCAGGTGGATTGAACCAGAGAACTCCTATTCCGACTCCTAAGGCAAGCCAGCGCAGCCGGGCCAGAATTTTCTCGCTCGGCGTGTGATGGGCTACCGTCCCTTGTAGGGGGGGAGCCCAGAATGCACTAGATATTGTTGCCATAGGGATACGCACACCATACCTGATACCGCGTCATATTGTCCACTGTTCGCGGAAAATATGGGTCCATGTGATCATACTGGGCGAGATGTATTTGACGAATGCAGAGGAGGTCGGCTATAGGTCGTGTCAACGTATTGCGCACGACAGAAAGGAGACCGTTATGCTTCTCATGTTCAAAGCGAGGATTAACAAGCCTGCCGACATGTCGAATAAAGACTTTTATACCGTCTGGCGGAAAGAGTCCGAAGCTGCCCTAGGGGCGAAGGAAGCCGGCGTCATTCAAGGGATTTGGAAGGTTGCGGGCAAACCCGAGGTGCTGGTGGTCATGGATGTGGAGTCAGGCGATATGCTTGATCAAGCGATCAATGGGCTGCCGATCTGGGAGCTTGGCTATGCGCATATTGTCTCAGACGTGGAAATACTGCCCCTGCGTCCATACGAAAACTGGGCCGAAGATCTGAAGACCTTGTCCCAAGGTTAGGCCGTACAGGGGGAAGAGCCGCGCCGTCTCAGCCTTCGCGTTGCTCTTCCCCCTCAGCCCGTTTGTTTCACCTCAACTCCGGCGAGTTGTTCCAAGACTCTGACCAAGGCTTGTGTTCCCTCGTCTCCAGCCCCCTGGCTTTCTAGGGCATGAAAGAGATGGTGGACGAGGCTGGTGGCAGGGAGGGACAGTTTCAGCCGGTCGGCCTCTTGCAGCACAAGCCGCAGGTCTTTTTGTTGGAGCTTGACCATAAAACCGGGGGCAAAGTCCCGCTCCAGAACTCGAGGCGCGAGGTTCGAGCGTTGCCATGAACCCGCGGCTCCGCCCTGAATAGCGTGTTGCATCTTCTTCAGGTCCAGGCCGGAACCCTTGAGAAATTGATACAAAAAAAGGACACTCCCTTCAGAGTATCCTTTTTCCTGCGTGTCGAATGCGTTGGCGCGCCAGTCCTACGAAACGTCCTGAGTTTCCTCAACGTCGTCCAGATCATCAAGCAGTTCCTCGTCGTGGTTAGCTTCTTGCTCCGTCTCTTGTGAGACCGCAGGCCGTTTTGCGCGCCCACGGATCGGCATCCGATTGCGGACCTCACGCCAGTGAAAACTACTCGGCGGACTCTGGAGCCGTTCAAAGCTTGCCAGCAGCAGGTCCTTGCTATCCGCCCGCCCAAAGCAATGGTCTCCAATCCACATTTCCCAGCCGGGACGAACGCTTCCATCCGGTCCGACCAGGTCCCGCTTCACAAAAACCGGAGCGGCTGCGGCAGGCGGCGGTTCCTCTCCGATTTCTTGGTCGGACGTCTGAGGAGAGATCACCGGAGGAGCGACAGGCTCTGGTGGGGAGGGAGGAGGGGGAGACACGGTTTTCACTTCAGGAGACTCCAGAGGAGGTGCCTCAACAGCGACTTTGGCCGGTGCTGTTTTCTTGGCTGCAGTTCTGGTCGACTTTTTCACTGCTTTTTTGGCCGGTTTTGCCGCCGTCGTGCTTTTCGTCTTTTTCTTGGCAGGCTTTTCAGACGGACGGCTCTTCATGGTGGGCTCCTCTACAGCAGTCGGCCCAGGGTTCCATTTTCCCTGGAAAAATTCAATCCCCTCCCTGTCCGAAGCCCTGTATTAGAGCGATTTTTCTCGACCGGATATAGATGACGCGCGGGTCATTTCGGTTGATGGGAGGGGGCTGGTCTGACGTAGGTGCCGCTTTTTCCTCCGCTTTTATGCTTGAGACCGATGTCTGAGATGACCATGTCCTTTTCCACGGCCTTACACATGTCATAAATGGTCAGCGCCGTAACGGAAACCGCGGTCAGGGCTTCCATTTCCACGCCGGTTTGCCCGTTGACTTTGACGCGCGCCTCAATGTCTATGCGGCCCCTTTCTTCGTCCGGCGTACATTCAACAGCAACCGAGGAAATGGAAAGCGGGTGGCACAGCGGGATGAGTTCCGGCGTTTTCTTGGCCGCCATGATACCGGCGACGCGCGCGACCGCGAGCGTATCGCCTTTGGGTATCTGCCCGGTGGTAATGAGTCGCAGCGTCTCCGGGCGCATATGGATAGTCCCGGTCGCGACGGCCTCCCGCTCGGTCGCGGATTTCGCCCCGACATCAACCATCCGGGCTCGGCCTTGCGTGTCGGTATGACTCAGTTTTTTCATGCCGGCGCTTACACGAATCGAAGCATCTGGTCTGCCCGGAGCAGTTTGGCCTGAATCGGAATCCCGTGCGGGCAGGCGCTTTCGCACGGGGCGCGACAGTCGACACACTGGGAGGCGTTGCGGGCGAGCGGAAGCTTGGCATATTCTTCCATGCCCACCCGCTGTTGGCCGTAGTTTTCATAATACATGGCGTAGCGCAGGATATCATCGATCGGCACATCGGACGGACAGGAGGACAAGCACTCGCCACAGCCCGGCGGACAATAGTCGTTGGCAACGAGCCGGTCATATTTTTCGAGCAGCGCCAGGTCGGCCGGCTGAAACGGCTGTCCGGAGGCGTGCAGGTATTCGTCGATGTGATGGAATGAGCCGATCGTGACCACGAGCCCACTCACGTCAGGATTGGAGAGCACCCACTTAAAGGCCGCCTGAGAGAACGATTCCCGCTCGGTTGGGGTAAAATCCGACAAGGCGCTATGGCGCGCGCCTTTGAGGGTCTTCATGGCCACCACGCCGACCCCCTTCCGCTTGGCATCGTGAAAGATATTTGTCAGCTCGGGCCAGTTGCGGAAATTATAGGCGACCATGATGACATCGAAGCGGTCGCTGTCCACGGCGTGACGCATGACTGCTTCGAGCCGCGGGGTATGGGACGAGACACCGAGAAAGCGCAGTTTTCCCTGCTCTTTGAGTCGGTCAAAGGCTTCGTGAATGTTCGGGCTCATGAGCCGCTCAACGGAATTGCAGGCATGAATATGGGCCAGATCAAGATAGTCGGTGCCGATTCTTTGCAGACTGGCTTCAACCGCAGCAATGACATCTTTAACCGGAGTGGTATCGCTCAGATGACCGTGCGGCGTGCAAAACTTGGAAACGATAAAGAGCTTATCGCGCTGAGAGCCCTGAATGCCCTGGCCGAGAGTTTTTTCCGACCCGGCTCGCGAATAATCCGGAGACGTATCAAAATAATTGATACCCCGGTCAATAGCCCGTCGCACGACATCCGCACTGTCGAGCCCGGAGCAGCCGAACGAGATATCTGACATCTGCATGCCCGTTCGGCCCAATGGCCGATAACTGCGAACACGGGCTTCCTGCCAGTCCGGGCTTTTTTCCTCTGCTTCGGTTTCCGGTCGGCTCAACAGAAACAGTTGGGTTTTATACTCACAGCCGGCTGCCAGCGCCGCAGCGCCACCGACCGTACCCAGCGCGGCATTTCTCAGAAACGTGCGCCGACTCGTCGGCGTCCTGACCTGCTCATCCTGCTGGGGAGAGTCATGAGCCTCAGACTGTTGCTTGCGCATGACGGACGGCCTCCTTTTTCCGTTTGGTTTGAGCTCGCTCGGATTCAGGTGAGCGTGACCCGATGAATTGTTCCTTCTCTCGTCTGCGTATCAAACAGCGCATAAGCACCCCGCCGGTCCCGGTCCCGCGGCTGCGAGCACGAACCCGGATTGATGACCACTACGTCGCCAGCCTGATGGACCAACGGAACATGGGTGTGTCCGAAGCAGACCATATCATAGGGCAGGGCGGCGAATTCGGCCAAGCGCTTGCTAGCCGGATAAATATATTCCTCATAGGGTTCCCATGGACTGGCGTGGACCATGAGAATCCGCAGGCCGTCGCAATCAAACTCTTGGCTGAGTGGAGCGTCTGCCAGAAAGGCGAGCGATGCTGCCGGGAAGGTCTCCCGACATTTTTTCAGGTACGCGGGATTACGGCCACCAAAAAGAACCATCTCGTGATTGCCCTGAATGCAGTGCGCCCCCGCCTCTTGCAGCAGAGCCACCGTGTCCGAGCAGAAACGGTATTCACTCACCGCGTCTCCGGGACACAACAGCAAATCAGTGGCGGGCATGTCGTTGAGCGCGCGCCGGAGGGCGGGGGCGTCTGAGTGGATATCGGAGACAATTCCTATTTTCATGGCGAGAGTTGAAGTCGTTTGGGTCGTTTGGGTCTGTTGAGTCCATGTGTATGGTTTGCTCGGCGCTCGTGCAAGAGGGACGGCCTGCTATTCGACGTTGTGCTCTTCTATATGCTCGCCGGCCAGCAGCAGGCCGTCGAGCGTCACGTCCAGACCGCACGCCCGTGCCAGGACCGCCAGCAGGAGGTCGCTGACGACCCGTTCTTCCCCCTGTCGGTCTCGGGCGCCTTTGGTCAGCGTACACGAATAGACTCGGGTTTCCGTTGCGGTCCTGATACCGATATGCGCGCGGTGCGCCCCCTTTTTGAGGCGGTCCGTCGCCAGTGCAGCGGTACAGGCGAGACCAACCAGAGGGTCCTCCGCAGCGTGCAGGGCGACCGCCCGTTTATGGGCCGCCAGCGCCAGGGCCGCCGCGGTTTCTACACTCACGGCCTGGCGTGGGATGGCTCCCAGAAATGCGGTGAGCGCCGCTTCACTATAGGGAACGAGGACTTCAAGCACGGTCCGTGAGGCACCCGGAACAGCCAGCAAATCCGCGATTGCCTGGGTTCCACCGCCCGTCACCACAAGCATGGCCCTGAGAGAGCTGGCATGAATCCGGGCGATGCTTGTGGCGTGGACAGATGCCATGCCTAGGCTTCTATGATGGCCCGCGCCTCGTCCGGTGTCGCTACCTCGTGTCCCATAGCAGTAATGGTCGCCACGGCGCGCTCGACGAGTTGTGGGTTTGTTGGCTGCCCTTCTTGCGCATAATGGTGGTCTTCCAGACCCAACCGGACATGACCACCCAGGCTGATGATCTGAGGGATGAACGGGAGATTATCTCCGCCGAGCGTGGCCGCAAACCAATTGCAGCGTACGCCTTGCAGCATATCCAAATAGGCTTCCAGGCTTTTGAGCGACGGGGGCAAACCAAACGGAAGCTCCGGTCCGCCAAAATAGAACTTGAGTAAGAGCGGTTCGGTCAGCAGACCCTGGTCAAGAAAGACCAGCACCGCTCGCAGAAAGCTGGGATCAAAAATCTGGAGGGTCGGTCTCACCCCGCACGCCCGCGACTGTTCCAAAAAATACCGATTGGCCTCATATGAATTCTGATAGATGAAATTCCCGCCCGAGAGCGTTTTTGTGTGCGCGTCATACGAGACCAGGTTGACCGAGCCAGGGTCGGCCCAGCCCAGGTCGGGTTTGGTGGCCGGGTCTTTGGCGAGTTCCAGAAAATGGGCAAACCGTTCAACCGGGTCGTCGCCAAACGGAAACGTGGGCCAGAGAATGGGATTGCACTGTTCGCGTGTTCGCCGAAATACCTCGCTATAATACCCAACGTCCTGCACCCATTCGCCCGTGTCCGGTTCCCTGACATGAAAATGAACCGCCGCCGCCCCGGCCCGACAGGTCGCGATGGCATCGTTAGCGATGTCTTCCGGGCTGTAGGCAATATGGGGATTCCGGACTTTGTCGGAATTGCCGTTGATGGCTGCCTCAATCATGATCTTGGCCATACTTCCTCCTTTTGATCGTCTGATTTACCCCTGATGGTTCGAGAGCCGCACCCGTACCCCGCGCGCGTCCAGGAAACGCTTGCACTCCTGAATGGAGTGTTCCTGGTAATGGAAGATCGAGGCGGCCAACGCGGCGTCGGCTTTACCGGCGGTGAGGCCCTCGTAAATATGCTGCAAATTTCCAACCCCGCCTGAAGCAATGACCGGAATCGTCACCGCTTCCGCGATCGCGCAGGTGAGCTCGATATCATAGCCGGCTTTGGTGCCGTCCCGGTCCATACTCGTCAGCAGGAGTTCGCCCGAGCCGTACCCTTCCATGCGTTGTGCCCATTCGATGGCGTCAATACCGGTCGGAGTGCGGCCGCCATGAATAAAAACCTCCCAGCCGGACGGCTCGGAGGCCGCCCTCCGTTTGGCATCAATCGCCACCACGATGCACTGGCTCCCAAAGCGTTCGGCCGCTTCTTTGACAAACTCGGGCCGATTGACGGCTGCGGTGTTGATGGAGACTTTATCCGCACCAGCATTAAGCAGATCACGAATATCCTGGTTCTCCCGCACCCCGCCGCCAACGGTCAGCGGCATGAAAACGGTTTCCGCCGTTTTGCGGACAACATCGAGAATAATCCGCCGCCGTTCGTGCGAGGCCGTAATATCGAGAAACGTCAGCTCGTCCGCACCTTCTGCGTCGTAGCGCTGGGCGACTGCAACCGGGTCTCCGGCATCGCGCAGATCGACAAAATTCACCCCCTTGACCACGCGGCCTTCTTTCACATCCAGGCACGGAATAATGCGTTTGCTCAGCATGCGCGCAGTGTCAGGCGTTTCCGGAAAACTGTCAAGAGAGGCGCAGCGCTCAACCGGTTCGACCCTGGACCGACGGTACGGAGGAGACTGGGGAAGCGGCGAGGTCTGGCTGCGCTGACGCGGCCGGCGCTGCAGTGCGGGCCGGCGCTTCCCCGGCAGCGCTGTCTTCGGCCCAGATGATATTCCGATAGTCGAGCCGCTGCGAACCGATGATGTTGAATTTAATCGCATGAAAATAGGGCGACAGGTCGAAATCGCGCGGGGTAATCAGGGTGGGGTGTCGCCGACGAAAGACGGGTCGCCCGCGCGTGTCCTGTTCCTTGGCAAAGAAGCGGCGGTAAAAGGGTGGATGCGTTGCCTGAGCGTCGGGAGTGGATTCGACGTGGGGCAGAATGGGAAAGCGGGCTTTGCCAAAGGCCGAGGCAATCATGCTGGAGCAGATGACCTCGGTTGGCAGCCCGCTCCCGAAATGGAGCGCCCGCCGGCGGAACCGGCGCGGGACCAGACTGACCGGCAGGAAATAGCGTCCCAGGTCAAAGATATGCTGGAGATCATAGGTATAGCCGAGCTGACTGATCACATCGTCCAAGATCACTTGGCAGTCCTGAGGCTGGAGATTGTGCGGACGACACAGGCGGATGTTGTACTCGACATATTTCGACAGCGAGGACAGCACGACCCCTTCGTCAACCAGCGCTTCCACCAACAGGAACCGGGCGTCGTCTCCAAAGGCGGCCCGAGTCTGCTCCGCCAGGGGATGGTTGCCGCGAATCAGTTCATCGCCAATGTAGATGGCCGAGTGCGACCAGGAACTCTGGGTGAGATATTTAATGACCTCGCTAATACGCTGAGAGCCCTCCACCAGCAGGACATCCCCTTTGCGTATCTGGCTCTTGAGCGCCTCCAGATTGTTCGGAAAACGGACCGCATAGTTGTTGAGGGGTTTGGTGAGCAGGGCGGCAAACTGCCTGATAATCGCTTGGCGGAGGCGCCGAAGTGGGTGAAATATCGCTTGTGCCATCCCCTGCGTTCCCTCTGCTCATTGTAGAGGAAGCGAGCCGGAGACGACAAGGGAAGCGTGTCTATGCCCGGCGCTTCGATTGTATGCTAGGATTACGTGGTGTGAAAACGCTCAGACGGAGTATGGTTGCATGGCAGCTCAGACAACGTATCCGCGACAGGTCAAAGAGGTGATGACCCGGGACGTGGTGGCGCTCAGGCCACAGCAACCGTTTGCGCAGGCATTAGCGCTCCTGGCTCAGCATCGGTTCCGGCATTTGCTGGTGACGGATGACGATGCCCGCTTGGCTGGGGTGATTTCCGACCGTGACCTGCTCCGCTGCATGAGCCGGGAGGCCGACCTTGAGCGGGTCACGGTTGCCGACATCATGGGGGCTGCCGTGGTGACCGTGCAACCGGACACCTCGCTGTCCGAAGCCGCGGCCCAGATGCTGAGCCGTCGTATTAACTGTCTGCCGGTGATCGAGCACGACAAGGTCTGCGGCATTCTGACCTCGACCGATCTGCTCCAGGCCTTTCATAACCTCCAGACGTCTATTGAACAGGGAGGTGTCCCTGACGCGCCACAGGAATGAGATCACAGGCCGTCCCGTGACAATGTCTTATCCCTGGGCCGTCCCCAGCCGAATGGCCTCCGCCAACTGCACCCCGCCGGTATAGAGCGCCCGCCCGATAATTACCCCCATGACTCCGATCGGTTCAAGGGGGAGCAACTGCTGAATATCGGCGAGGCTCGCCACCCCGCCCGAGGCAATGACCGGGACCGAGACCGCCTCGGCCAGCGCGCCGGTGACCTCATGATTCACGCCCTGCTGGGTTCCGTCGCGGCTGATATCCGTATAGACGATCTCGCTCACCCCCTGGTCCTGACAGCGGAGCGCCAAGTCCGTGGCCTCCAGGTCGGTCGTTTCTGTCCAGCCTTGCACGGCAACCCGCCCGGCCCGGGCGTCAATGCCGACCGTAATGCGACCGGGGAAACGGGCGCAGGCCTCCGCCACAAGAGTCGGCTGACGATGAGCCACCGTCCCCAGAATCGCGCGACTGACACCGAGCGAGAGAAGGCGTTCGAGCGTGGCAAGGCTGCGGATGCCGCCCCCGACCTGAACCGGAATGCTCAGGGCCTGACAGATGCGCTCAATCGCGCTGGTATTGACCGTAGTCCCGCTGACCGCGGCGTCAAGGTCCACCACGTGCAGCCGCGGGGCTCCTTCCCGCTGCCAGCGCTGCGCGGTTTCAACCGGGTCGTCCGAGTAGACCGTGGCCCGGTCCATATCCCCCTGGTAGAGGCGGACGCACTGTCCGACTTTCAGGTCAATGGCTGGAATAATCAGCATGGCGACCCGGAGACAGACGAGGAGCGGGAGAGGCTGCCCGGGCGGTACTCGCGAACGAAGTTACCGAAATTGGTCAGAATTCTCAGGCCAATCGCCTGGCTTTTTTCCGGATGAAACTGCGTAGCAAAGATATTTCCCGACCACACACTGGAGGCAAACGGCATACCATATTCCGTGGTCGTGGCAATAATTGCGGGGTCATCCGGGACTGGATAGTACGAATGCACGAAATACACGCTTGCACCCTCGGCCACGCCGTCGAGATGGGGGGGCCGCTGTTGCACCTGGAGCTGATTCCAGCCCATATGCGGAATTTTCTGCCCGGCCAGGGTAGCCGAATCAAACCGCACGATCTTGCCTTTCAGAATATCCAGCCCCCGGACCCGACCAAACTCGACACTCTCCGAAAACAGAATCTGCATCCCCACGCAGATACCGAGAAACGGTGTGCCCCGCTCAACCACCCGATAGACAGTATCGACCAGGCCGCATTCGGCCAGGCCATCCATGCACGCCCCAAACGCACCCACCCCCGGCAGGACAACGCCGCTGGCGGCCTCAATCCGGGCAGTATCCCGGGTGACGGTTGCCGCATGGCCCATCTTTTCAAAGCCTTTTTGGACGCTCCGCAGATTGCCCATGCCGTAATCAATAATCGCGATCATAGTGGAGCGCCATTATCCCCGCCGGACTAGCGGGAATCAAGGGACTACGGGGCGCCTATGCCGAAATTGGAGCTGCCCGTCGTGCTGCTGGCTTGTCGATCCATCATGCAGACTGCCAGATTGCAGCTATTGCCCGCTCGCGGAATGCCGATCTTGTAACCAGGAATGTGAAAGATTTTGAAGGGTGTGAGATTGGCGTGATCAACCCATAGCGAACGAGTTGAAGGGGTCGCCATGGCCAAGCGACGATTGTCCAATGGCATTTATATCTTCTGCGCGGTCCGGGAGCAGGACCGTTAATGCGCTGCCTGAGTCGCTCCGAATTTTCGACCTAATCCGAGACTGACCAGGGTAGCAATTTCGCTTGGGCGATGTGAAGCCGCCAGTCTGCGATTTTCCTCAGCACTCAACCCATTATCCAGACCCGTCCAATCTCCACGCGTAGGGAAATCGGCAAGCATATTCAGACCCATGAGAGTCCTCTCGTCCTGTGGATCTCCATCGGACATTGCGGGCAGCCATGAACCATCATCCACGTCAAGGGCTTGAATGATTCCTGTCGTCACCCCGCCAAATCCTCCGGCCAAATAGATGGGCTGTTTGTATTTCAATGTGATCAATGCCTCTTCCACAACGCCAGGCAAATCGCCCTGGAACCCTTGACGCTTCCCTCCAATGAAAACCCGTGCATCAGTATTGCTAGCCATGTACAATCGCATCGCAGTCAGACTCGCCTTGCGCGCTTCCTCATTGGTTTCCGGTGAGGGTTCTGCGGCTCTGTCTTCATACGGATCAATCACCGCTCCATTTTGGTCAAGGAAATCAATTTGCCCATATAGGCCCAAAGCTTCTTGCTGCTCTTTTATATCACTCGCAGCAAGTTTGCGGTGCTCCGGCCATGCCAGACAGATACGCAGGGGACGATCTCTGCGGTTGTATCTATGCAACTCGTGAATCAAAAAGACTGTATACCCGTCGGGTTGCAAGTGCCCGCCATAGGTCAAGTGTCCCCCGGACACCAAGACACATCGGGCGATCTCACCCAGGGCTAAACGAAAATGTGTCTCTAAAAGGCCCAGACGAGCCAGATCAGGGCTGTCCGAAACGGATATACCCAACCGAATTCCTGTTAGGGCGTTTGGTGGAAGAATCTCTGCTGTCTGTTGCATCCGATTTTCCTCCTATCCACCCCGAGCTGCGAGGAGCCGCGGAGTCATGATATCCAACGTTCCTTTTTGCCGACATAGAGACAATAGTTGTTGCAGCACAAGTTTTTCATCCGGACCAAGCGGCGGAGCAGGATGAAGAATGCGAATATTAGTATCCTCTTCAGGAAGAATTCCAGCCTTCTCAGCCTCTTCTAGCCAGTGCACCAGTGTCAGCGGTTCTGGGGCATGCGGGGCCCACCATGCGATATCCAGCCCAGGAGTGTTGCGCGGGAATGCTCCCTGGTGAATCCATAGCACCCGTTTAAGACATTCATCAACAAGACGATTGAGCGCCTGATAGATGTGCTGTTTGCTCCACCCGTCTTGCGTCGTACGGACTGGGATGCGGGGAACGTGATCCATTAAAAATGACCCTCTTTCTTCTCCGATCTGAAGGGCATCCATAGTAACGATGGGCATTCCTGCATTCTTAGCAAGTAGAACCTCTCGCTGGCACCATTCGCGGCTGGAATATAGGTCGGTCCTGATTGCGACTAGCGCACTGGTCGATGCCTTTGACAGCAATTCGGTCTCCCAGTCACGACCCGGTTGTAAATCGCTTGCATCGAAGAACTCCCGGAGGTGGGTATTTGCAATAACTTGCCGAACCAGCGTTATCAACTCAGCCGTTTCTTCTGCAGGGGCGGGAAGGTTGCGCTTTGTGTGGCTAATGAAAACCGTAAGCCGACCTTCCTCCTTGGCGAGTAGCTGCGCGACACCCTGTGCAAGATCTCGACAGCGTAGAGCTTTCTCTGATTCTCCATCCGGGTCTGGCGGGGAGGCGGCGATTCGCTGGTAGGGATTCAGCAGCTCTCCAAGGACTGTACCGTCGGCTGCTCCAGGATTGAGCAAATACGGAAAAAGACCGACACGCTCGGGCATCTCTTTAGCCGACTGGACCATTTTCTCAATATAGCCGTGCCAGGGACCCGCGCTGCTTTCGACCCCTGCCGCCATCCCCGTTCCCATCAATGGTACGATTGCTACGAACTGGGCAGGCTCAATCCCATTCGGAAGAGGGTCTTGTTCAGACGGAATAGGCCTTGGGGCATCGTCATTCGAGTGCCAGCCTTGGCTACGAACGAAAACCTCAACGGCATCCCCGATGAGACCGGTAAACGCGGAACCATGAAAGTGTTCAAAGAATTCCTCAGCGATTTCAAATCCTTTGCTATCGCTAGGGTGCCACACGATATAGAGTTCTAAGACTGGTGGTAACATTCGGTGTTCCTGACTTGCGGTTACTCAACCTTTACTTTGTAGCATATCGGACACATAACTACATTTACTGGAACGGTCCAGATTCATTCTTTACACAGGAAGGAACTGCGGTTTATGGCTGAGGAAACAAAGAACGTGTTCATAAGTCACATTCATGAAGATGATGAAGGTCTGGGCAAACTCAAGGGTTTGCTGAAAGATAATGGGATGGCGGTCAGGGACTATTCGATCACTGCGGATAATCCCAACAACGCGCATTCAGAAGACTACATTAAATCTGAGATTCTCGCTCCTCGCATTCAACAATCGAGCACATTGGTTGTTTATATCTCACCCGAAACCAGAGAGAGCGATTGGGTCAATTGGGAAATTGAGTGCGCGCAGAAGCGGGACAAGCGGATTGTAGGGGTCTGGGAGTATGGGGAAAAGGACTGCAAGGTTCCTGATGCCTTGGATAAGTACGCCGACGCCATAGTTGGCTGGACCGGTAACAGCATCATCGATGCCATCAACGGAAAGATCAACGGCTGGGAAGGATCAGACGGTACACCGGTCGCTCCACGTGGAATCAAACGGTATAGCTGCGGTTAGGGGGACTATTTTGAGAATGTTTTCTTATGTCGTGGCCCGCGACTATGGTTTTGCTCCCAATCCATTTTACGGAGTCTGTACTTTAGCTACCTGTAAGCCGAGAATTCGGAATACTGCCTCTATCGGTGACTGGATCATAGGTACAGGGAGTAAATCGCAGCATAGACGAGGATATCTCGTTTACGCAATGCGGGTAACTGAGACCATGACATTCAATGAATACTGGAACGATGAGCGATTTTATCGGAAAAGGCCGAACCTACGAGGAAGCAAGAAACAGGCGTTTTGCGATAACAACTATTTCAAAGATGAGGAAGATCAATGGCGCCAGAAAGATTCCCATCACAGCTATAATGATGGTGTACCCAATCGGCATAATATTAAAAACGATACACAGACGGATAGGGTTCTACTGAGTACGGACTACGCTTACTGGGGCGGCTCAGGGCAGGTAATTTCCTCACAATTTAGATGCTACGATGGATACGATATTTGTGCAGGACGCAACCACAAGAGCCGGTTTCCAAAGGATATGATTAACGACTTCGTGGCCTGGCTCGGTTCTCTCAATGGGGCAGGTTATTTGGGAGAGCCTCTAGATTGGAAAAAAACATCATGACCAACACGTCCTCTTCCACAGGGCAGCAAGAGAGAAATCCTTCGACAGGCTCAATCTCACTGTGTGACTATATACGGGAAATTGAACCTACCGACAAACTGCCCATAGACGACTTGCGTCCAGTCCTTTTAGGGTTGTTTGGTGAGGTTGGTGGTATTCTCGCAGCCGCAAAGAAATACCGTAGGGAAAAAGAAGCATATACCGGATATCGACAGGCATTAGAGGAAGAATTTGGCGATGTCCTGTGGTATTTCGCCACGTTATGCCGGCGTTTGGGTGTTAACGTTGACTCCATCTTCTCCGACGCCGAAAAGCACGACAGGGATAATCATATCGACCTTCCAGATAGCTCAGCTTCTCACCTCTCGTCTTTCAGCACTCTTGCTGAA
>JAJDZM010000262.1 GCA_022824615.1 Candidatus Binatia bacterium
ATCAACCAGCACGACGTGCTTGTCCTGACCTTGTGCCCCCCCGACGAGCACGGTGTAGAGCATGGGAATCTGGATCGTGCCACGGTTGCTCATGAGTCCTGAACCACCGAAGAAGTCATACGGCATGGCCGCCTGACAATAGGCCAAGGTCCAGATGGAATAATCCGTCGGTGGCTTGTCGCCGACGAGACGGGGCGACTGCACGGCCCGCCTTCTTTTTTTGACCGCTGGCATGGAGGCTTCCTTTCCTTGAGCGTGCTCAATACTCATCATGAAGTGCGCCCGCGGACAAGCTGCGGCCAAAACTTCCGTCGTCCCGCCGAGCGGCAGGTCAAAGAGTAGGTTTGCCGTGACAACTTTTCTGCGGGCTCGTCTTGTCGCTTGCCGGATATTTCGATAGTGTCATCAAAACTTTACGGCTTCGCGCACGAAGAGCGACGGTAAGCGGAACGTTCCCGAGGTGCAAAGTGAGGGTAGGGGGATGCTCTAGTGGCTCACCGCATGAATACAATGCGCGGAAGTCAGACCAGAAAGGAGTCAGTATGCGCATTGGTATTCAGATGGTGCTTCAGAACCATAAGGAGCACGATGATCGGGTGATGTACAAAAACGAAACCCGCCTGGCGATTGAATCCGAGGAGATGGGGTTCGATGTTGTCTGGCCGGTGGAGCATCACTTTTTTGACTATTCCATTTGCCCGGATAATATGCAGTATCTGAGCTATATCGCCGCCAGGACGGAAAAGCTGCAATTGGCCACCGGCGCGATCATCGTGCCGTGGAACAATCCCATGCGGGCGGTAGAAAAAATGGTTCTGCTTGATCACCTGTCGGACGGACGGGCGATTCTCGGGCTCGGACGCGGCCTTGCCCGGCGCGAGTATGCGGGTTTTGGCGTGGACATGAGTGAGGCCCGCGACCGTTTTAACGAGGCCGCCGAGATTATTGTGAATGGCTTGGAAGACGGCTTTGTTGAAGCGGACACCAAGTACTACAAGCAGAATCGTATTGAGGTGCGACCCCGGCCGATCAAGAGCTTCAAAGGCCGACGCTATATGGTGTGTATGTCGCCCGAGTCTTTTGAGGTTGCAGCCAGGCTCGGTCTGGGCGCCATGATGTTTTCTCAGACGACGTGGGATAAAGTTGCCGACGGCATCCACAACTACCGCGACTTGTATCGTCAGCATAACGATGGCGAAGAGGCGCCCCCGGTGAACTGCGCCGACTTTGTCGTCTGCTCGCACGACGCCAAGAAGGCTGAAGAGATCGCACGGGAAAAAATCGTGGGTTACTACTTCAGTGTGATGGAGCACTACGAGATGCTGGGCGACCACTTTGCACAGACGGGCAAATCCTACGCCCACTATGCCGAAGCGGCCAAGATGATGAAGGAAGCCGGCAACGAGGCCATTCTGGAAGACTTTCTGGCTGCCAACCTGTGGGGCACGCCGGACATGATAATCGAGAAGCTGGAAACACGGCGTGGCCAGATCGGTGACTTTGAAGTCAACGGCTGCTTCAGCTTCCAGAGCCAGCCCTTTGACCAGGTCGAAGACAGCATGCGTCTGTTTGCCAAAGAAGTTGGCCCGATGATGCACGCCTGGACCCCGCAAGCCCAAGCACCGGTCGATGTGGCTGCTGCTGAAGCCCGCGTTGGCAAGTAAACCTTCTCTTTAACCAGGCGGACGGAGTCATACTCCGTCCGCCTGGTAGTCCACTGCCCCCACATCCTTATTCTGGCCCACCCCCGCGTAGCGAGCGCTGCTCGGCGTCATGAGGCACCGCAGCCCATGGACACCAAGCCGCAGGCGGCCAATAGTACCACCCGGTAGCCACCGGACGTCGCCATAGTAGACGATGTCCCACCACAGATGGATTGCCAGACCGACTCCATACCCGGCAACCAGGATATGCAGGAATCGCGCCTGCCGTCCGGCCAGCAGGCCCAGGACAAAGAACGACACGCTACTGTGGAAGAGTGGATTTCGGTGGCCGCTAATCCCCAGCAGCCTGATATCCAGGTCCGGGAAGACCGTGCCCAGGTAGCACGGCACAAGGGCCTCGAAAAGATGCCGACCGCCTGACCGATATTTGCCCGGCTGCCCGCGCCGGCTGCCATATAGCCCAGGAGCAGTAGGATACCGACCAGATTGGGCTCAGCTCGGTCGGCATTCTCCTGCCCGAAGAAACCGAGCACAGCCCAGTTGAACACCAGAGCCACGCCGAAGGCCACGACAAGCGTGACAACTACGGTGACGACCGGCTTCCTTTGGACCATCTCGGCTGCGTCTATGGGGCGGTTGGCCGCCTGTGACTACCCGTTCTTGCGTTGTATCCGATACGCTGGAGGCTCGGCCGATAGGAGGCTGTGGCCGGTGAGGGTGCACCAGGCCGGGATATCCGCTGGGGCGCCAGGGTCTTGGGCGATGAGGAGCAGGACCTGGCCGGGTTGCAGAGACTTAAGACGCAGGCGGAGTTTCAACACCAACTCGCCGCAGGCCATGTCTCCGGCATCCCAGGTGTCGTTTGGGGTAGCTGGGATGTCTGCTGCCGGTGTTGCCATACGGGTCTGAGGTTGTGAGGGAGTGGCTGGCCAGATACAGGCAGGCTGCTCAATGGATTGATTTTCTTGTTGGCTCGCCCAGTGCCAACCGCTGCTGTAGCAGGTCTGGCGACGAATATAATTGTAAGCGTCTCCCAAGAAATCTGCTGGTGAACGTCCTAAGCCGCTGGCGAGGCAGGTAGTACAGTGCGGCGTGGTTTTGAATCCAGTGACGACGCTCAGGACGTATTCGTGGAAGCAGAGCGACTGCGAGCAGCGAAAGCAGGTTGGATTGCTGAGTTGGGCGAGTTCTTTGAGGATTTCAGCCGTGCGCTGTTCCTCGGCGTCCAGATCGTCATCGATAGCAGGGAAGGGAGGCTGATTGGGTTTCATTTTGTCTGACCGGCTTTCTTGAACTCGTTCTCTAAAAAGTCGGAAAAACTCGCGCTAAACCGTCGTGGTGTCGAGGTAAACCATTCCCGAATCCCCTGCTGGGTAAAATATTGTCGTAAGGTCTCACACCAGCGCTCCCACTGTTCCTGGTCTAAGGCTCCCTGGGTGTATTGATAGAAGAAGTTCTCACCAGCGGAGAAGGAATAATACATGATCAGATCAAAACGGTGCTGCTCGTCTTCGGCCAGCGCGGCGTAGTCCTCCGATCCAACGCGTAAAATCCGAGAGAGATCGGGGCTCTCGGCCACCAGGGCAATATAGTCCAGTCGGGTGGTTGTCAGGGCGTGATGGGTGGAGTTGCGGACCGCGCGCGTATTCTGCCGTACCTGGATGGCGAGATAGACCAGCGAGGCGATAACGCCAATCGCGCTTACGATCTCGACAACTGCCCCAATGGCTTTGAAATCCATACGAACGTTCAACTCCTGCGCATACTGACCATTTTTGACAGCCTGGTGCAAGTTGGTCGTAGCAGTAACGATCTTGACCATGGCACCCAGAGGGCTTATCGTGCCCGCGAAACGGTACGCGCGCGGATAGGCGGAACGATATGGGAACAAAGGGCAGTCAACATGGCGGTCCGTTGGCCGGTATTCGGGTTATTGAATGTGGTGTTCTTCTGGCCGGCCCGTTTTGCGCCCGTCTGCTGGCCGACTTTGGGGCTGAAGTCATTAAAGTCGAAGCGCCTCATAAGGGCGACCCCATGCGCACGGTCGGCCAGTCTCTGGTGAACGGTAAGAGCCTGTGGTGGCCGAGCGTTGCGCGCAATAAAAAATGTATTTCTCTCAACCTACGTGATCCGGAAGGACAGGAGCTGCTTCGCCGATTAGTCTGTCAGTCCGATGTCCTGGTGGAAAATTTTCGTCCAGGAGTGTTTGAAGAGTGGGGTCTCGGCTATGAGACCCTGCGTGAGCTGAATCCGGGTCTCGTCTTTGCGCGGGTCTCCGGTTATGGCCAAACCGGCCCGTATCGGGAAAAACCCGGCTTTGCGGCAGTGGCCGAAGCCTTTGGAGGCCTGCGCCACTTGGTCGGCTTCCCAGACCGCCCGCCTTGTCGGGTGGGGATCAGCATTGGCGACTCCCTGGCCGGTATGTTTGCCGCTATGGGCACCCTGATGGCGCTCTACAATCGTGATGTCAATGGTGGAACCGGCCAAGTGATAGATACGGCCTTATATGAGGCCGTGTTTGCCGTGATGGAGGCGACCCTGACCGAGTACGAAAAAACCGGCTACCAGCGGACCCGGACCGGAACCCTCCTGCCCGGCTTTGCGCCGTCGAATCTCTATCCGTGTAAACAGGGACAGTGGATTGTGATTGCCGCCAACACCGATGGGCTGTTTACGCGGCTGTGTACGCTCATGAATCGCGAAGAATTACTTACCGATCCACGCTTTGAGAACCAGGTTGTCCGGGCCGAAAACCGTGAGGCCATTGATGCCATTGTCTCGGACTGGACAGCGACCTACGAGCTTTCGGAATTGCTGCCTCTGGTTGAGGGTGCAACGATTCCTGACGGGCCAGTCTATAGTATCGCAGACATCGTTCACGACCCGCATTTTGCGGCGCGCGATATGTTGTTGTCTCTCCATGATCGGGTGCTGGGCGAACTCAAAGTGCCCGGCATCGTTCCCAAACTCAGTGAGACACCTGGCGAGGCCCAGTGGCTGGGGGCGGAGATCGGAGAGCATAACCAGGACATCTATTCCGGTTTGTTGCAGTTGAGTACGGATGAGATGTCTGCCTTAGCGGAGCGTGGAGTCATATGAAAAGCCAAAGAAGCATATGAGAGAACAATGAGGGAGGACTATCATGGCTGAACAACTCCTGTCAGGAATTAACGTCGTTGAGTGCGGCAATATGGTTTCCGCCGCCTATGCCGGCAAGCTGCTCGCCGACTTTGGCGCGGAGGTGGTCAAAGTCGAAGCGCCGAGCGGTGACATCTCCCGCCAGCGTGGCCCATTTCCCGGCGATACCCCGCATGCCGAAAAGAGCGGCCTATTCCTGTACTTGAATGCCAATAAGCAAGGCGTGACGCTGGACCTGCGAGAATCCAAGGGGCAGGCGGTCTTGCAGAGTTTATGCGCCCAGGCCGATATCCTGCTGCATAATTACAGCCCGCGCGAGATGCCCGGGGTCGGTCTGGATTACGAAAAACTGAGTCAGATCAATCCGGGTCTGATCATGACCTCGATTTCCTACTTTGGTCAAACCGGCCCGCACAGCGACTACCACGGCTATGACCTGACGGCGAGTAACGCCGGGGGATGGGCGTTCATCAGCCCGGGTGCCTCCGATTACCCGGACCTGCCGCCCCTCAAAGCGTTTGGCCATCAGACCGACTTTCAGGGCGGGGTGCACGCCGGCGTTGCAACGCTTGGCGCGTATTACCATAAATGTCTGACGGGCGAAGGTCAGCACCTCGATGTCTCCGTCCAAGAGTGTATTGCCGCCATCCTGGAAATGAATTTTATGCACTACACCTATAGCGGTCTGGAAACCTCGCGGCTTGGACGACGGTCCATCTATCCCTGGTGCATGCTCGACTGTAAAGACGGAAAACTCTTTGTGGTTTGTGTGGAAGAAGACCAGTGGCAGCGCTTTGTCGAGCTGATGGGCAACCCTGAGTGGGCGACCCTGGAGATTTTTGAAGACCGCGTCGTCCGGGGCCAAAACTATGATGCTCTGGTGCCCTTTCTCCAAGAGTTCGCCGCAGAGTGGACGGTTGCCGAGCTGTATAAAGCCGGGCAAGAGCGCCGTATCTGCATGGCTCCAGTAAACACCATGGCCGACCTGCTGAACTCGGAACACCTGAAAGCGCGTGAATTCTTTACCGAAATCAGTCACCAGGTGGCAGGCTCGCTACAATATCCCGGCGCCCCCTTTAAGGTAGAGGACGTTGGCTACTCCGTGCGGCGTCCGGCGCCGCGGCTCGGCGAGCATAATAATGAGGTCTATGCCCGAATTGGGCTCTCTCAGGCCGAGATCGATGAGCTGAAGCAGGGCGGGATTATTTAGGGGAGCTGACTGTCCTGGCCTCGGAGCAAGACTAAAGGAGAACATCATGGCACGACGACCATTAGAAGGCATTCGCGTAACCGATTTCACCTGGGCCTGGGCGGGGCCGTATTGTACGCTCCAAATGGCGCATATGGGTGCGGAAGTGACTCGTATTGAAAGTGAGAAGCGTCCGTGTGTCACCCGATTGATCCCGCCGTTTGCCGATAACGAACCGGGGCCGAACCGAGCCGGTTATTTCAACCAATACAGTCAGGGCAAGAAAAGCCTCCAACTCGACCTGGCTCGGCCCGAGGCAACAGAGATTGTCAAAAAGCTCATTGCCAAGAGCGATATCGTTGTGCAGAACTTCTCGACCGGGGCGATTGACCGCATGGGCTTTGGATATGACACGCTCAAGCAACTCAAACCCGATATCATTATGATTTCCATCTGTGGCTACGGACAAACCGGGCCGGAACGTAAATATATGGGTTATGGTCCGGCCTCCGTTCCGCTGGCGGGGATCTCATCGCTGACCGGCTATCCGGGAGTTGGACCGGCGGAGATCGGTATTTCGTATGGCGACCCGAACGCCGGCATCTTTGGCTCGTTTGCCGCCATGGCGGCGCTGGCCTATCGTCACCGTACCGGCAAGGGGATTCACGTTGACCTGGCACTCTGGGAAGCTCTACTCGTCCTGATGCCCGAGGGTATTATGGATTATGTGATGAATCAGACCCAGCCGGAACGCGACGGTAACCGGGACCGCTGGATGGCGCCCCACGGCTGTTTCAAGTGCAAGGGCGACGCCGAGAAGTGGGTGACTATTGTGTGCGGTAGCGATGCGGAATGGCTGGCCCTGTGTCAGGCCATAGGCCAGCCGGAACTGGCCGCAGACAAACGTTTCACTGATGCGGCTGCTAGGAAAGCGAACGAGGACGCGCTCGAAGAACTCATCACGGCCTGGACAAGCGAACGCGACCGCTGGGAGGTGACGGAGGTGCTGCAGAAAGCCGGTGTGGCTGCCTACCCGTCTCAGAGCAATAAAGACCTGGCAACCAATCCGCATCTCGAAGAACGTGGCTATCTCGTGCAAAAGGAACATCCCGAATTCGGCAAACGGATTCATGCCGGTATCCCGTGGCAGATGAGCGGCTCTCCGTGCGAAGTGCAGGCCGCAGCCCCGCAGCGCGGGCAACACACGGACTATGTATTGCAGGAGATTCTCGGCTATTCCGGCGACGAGGTGCAAAAACTGCGGGACGGGCAGGTTTTGACCTAACTCCAGGAGAGGAAGGTGGCCTGATTGCTGAACTGCGGGTGTAGGGCGGGTTACGCGCAGCCGCCCCTCGCTGCGTGAGAGAATCAGAAGAGCCCGCCTTGCATCGGTGGTGGCTTGTGGCTAGGATCGCGGCAGTTCATGTAACTGAACCTTCATTCAGCCATTCGGCCAAACTACTCTATAATTATTGAGAGAAGGGGACTCAGTATGGCAGGCGCGTCACGTCAGGGTATGTTAGCTGGCTATAAAGTGCTGGACTTTACGCAGATTGTTGCCGGACCGACGACGACGCGCCTACTAGCTGAAATGGGGGCTGAGGTTATTAAAGTTGAGCAGGCTCCGAAAGGAGACCCGGCCCGTCTCAACGGGATTCTGAAACAGGGCCGCAGCGGCTATTTCATCCAGCACAATGTCTGCAAACAAAGCCTATGTGTGAACCTCAAGACAGAGGAGGGGCGGGACATCGTACGCGGGCTCATTCCGCATATGGATGTGGTGGTCGAGAACTATAGTCCGGGCGCGATCAAACGGCTCGGTTTTGCCTATGAAGAACTGCAAAAGCTGAACTCGCGCATCATCATGTGTTCGATATCGGCCCTCGGGCAGACCGGCCCGCTGTCCCATGTGCCCGGCTATGATTTCATCGCCCAAGCGTATTCTGGCTTTAATGAAGTCACTGGGGAACGCGGCCGTGCGCCGGCCATGCCCCAGGCTGCGATTGGCGATGTGAGTACAGGAGTGCATGCCTTTGGCGCGATTGCGTGTGCGCTGTTGCACCGCGAGCGGACAGACGAAGGCCAGTATATCGACGTGTCGCTGCTCGATGCCTATATCCATTCCCACGACTTTACGATCCAGTCGCATAGCGCCTCGGGTGGTAAGTTCGTCCCGACCCGGAGTGGTGCCCACCATATGGGTCTGGCCCCGTGCGGTATTTTTCAGGCAAAGGATGGGTTTGTCGTCATCGTGGGTGCCCTTGACCACCAATGGCAGGGTGTGGCGCGGACCATCGGACATCCGGAATTTGTGGAAGATCCGCGTTTCCGCACCAATCGGGATCGGGTCCATCATAAAAAAGAACTTATCCAGGCCATTGAAGCCTGGCTCGACACTATGTCGAATCGGGAAGAGGCGGTTGCCGCTCTGCACCGTGAACGCGTGCCGGCCGCACCCGTCCTGACTATTCCGGAAGTGGTCAATCATCCCCATTTGCTTGAGCGGGAGGCCATCCGACCGATACAGGATAAGGTGTTGGGTGACTTCGTCCTGCCTGGCTTTCCGTTTCGCTTTTCGAGTCCGGCCCGAACCGATGCCCCGTTTGAGGCGCCGGATCTGGGCGAACACAATGCGTCCATCCTGCGCGACTATCTGGACTATCCGGCTGACAAACTCGAACGCTTAGCCCGGGACGGCATCCTGGTCAGCCGCCCAACACCGGTAGAATACGAGTAAGGAAAGATATTGCATGCACGGTAAACGCGGGCTCCTATCCGTAGTCGGTAGCGTCCTCGGCGGACTGTTACTCTTGGCACTCTCGGCCAATGTTTCTCCCTGTTATGGCTATTTCATGGACAAACAGGTCGATGCGGTCGTGAATACCTGGTCACGCTTCGATCGCTTTCTGTCTACCTTCGATCCGGCGGGGCGCTACGTCCGCCAACCCATCGAGCGTCAGGTCCCGGCCCTGACGTTCCGAGGATTCCTCCGCCAATGGTCCGATATCCAACTCTCGGGCGACCGTCGTGTTGGCAATCGCCAGAAAGACTTCCGTTTTTCCCAGATGCAGAATTTGTTGGAGTTGGAACTCCACTACCAGGTCTCACCCAATATCGAGATAACCAATATCAACAACTTCATATACGACAGTGTGTACAACTGGCAGGATTCTGCCGGTCTGTTTGCCCCCCGGACGAGCGAGACCTTCCGCGCCTATCATAATTTTGAGCGTATTGTGCGCGAGTTGTATATCAGCTATCGCACCCACAACCTTGATGTGGTCCTGGGCAAACAGCAAATCGCCTGGGGCAAAATGGACGGCCAGTATATTGACGTCATTAACGGTATGGACCGGCGCGAGTCCGTCCAGCTTGAGGCGAGTGACTACGAGTGGCGACGGCTGCCGGCCTGGATGGCAAATGTGACCTATTTCTTTGGGGCGAATTCTCTCAACTTCCTGTGGATTCCAAACTTTGAGCAGGACCGCAATCCGGTTCCCGGCTCGCCGTGGTACTCGCCTCTGGCTTCGCCCAGGGATACGGAGACGAAAGCGATCCTGGACGGCCGGCAGGATGCGACAGGGGATCAGTTCAGAGAGACCAAGCGGCCGTCTACGGGAGACTTCGGCGACCATCAATACGGCCTGCGCCTGGACGTTTCCATGGAGCCGCTCACCTGGGGTCTCATCTATTATTACGCCTGGAATAAAAACCCGACGTCCTTCATTGTCGATCGCGATATTGATGCCGCCGGAGACCCCTATCTGATCTTTCAGCCTCGCTTTACCCGCTTGCATCATCTGGGTATCACCGCCGATTATGCTTCCGCCCTCTCGAATATGCCGCTTGTCGGTGAACTGCCGATTGTGCTGCGGGTTGAGGGTTTGTGGACCAAAGACGTGCCTTTCGCCGACTTTGACCATCAGGACCGCGCACGGGAAGGATATCTCAACTCTGGGATCATTCGGCGCGATACCCTGCGGGCCGCGATTGCTGTTGAATTTGCTTTTCCGGGCAATACATCATTTATTTTTCAGCCGTCCCTGCTGTACACCTTTGACTGGCGCAAAAATCTCGGCCCTGGGTTTGGCGGAGCAGTTGGTGACAAATGGAATGTACTCCCCGTCATCTTTATCGGACGACCGTTCCGCTTTACGCGGGACCGTTTACGGGTCGAGATGACCCTTATTCCGTGGATTAGCGGACCGGTCCGAGAGTGGCAGGGCATCAAAAGTAAACTGGTTGCCCAGTACCGATTCTCCCAATTCATTACGGGCCGCCTCATTTATACGGCGTTCAGTAGCGGTGACCGGACTGATTTATACGGTCAATTCAACAAATGGGACAATATCGGCTGGGAACTGAGTTACGAGTTCTAAGCGCGACCTGCTTGAATCAGGGGCGCATCCCCATTTCGGAGAGCTCTTACCGGATGACCATCTTATGAACAGACACTTTTTCCCCCTGACGGTATTGGCATTCCTTGTCCTCTCCTGCCTTACTGTACCCAGCGCCGGGGCTGCTGAGCAGAACGGCAGCCACCGGCAGACCTGGAAAACGGTAGCGGAGCTGCCCGAAGCGGAAAGATCGCGCATTGATTTCCGGGTCGATACCCCCCGAGATACGACAATTCCATACCTCCCGGCAGAAGCCTATCCCTTTCAGCCACCCTATACTGCGGAAGAGATGGGCTATCGTTCCATGGAATTCCCTCATGTATCCCGCTGGTCGCATGCCATGGCCGACGTATTCGGCGCCATTACCAGTAACGGCTTTCTGGATGAAGGGATCACGCTAGGCTATAGCCATTACCTCCCGGACGAAGACGGTGTGCCTGGCCAACTCAGCATGACGCCAGGGGAGGACTATTTTCGGATGGTTTTCTTTTATACCTATCCGCCCGAGAATCAGGGCTTGCAGGACCTGTGGATACTGAGACGGACGGACAGAAAAGAAACGACCAAACTAGACAATTTCATCTATAGCCCAACCCTACGCCGTGTACGCCGCCAGCCCCAGCCACGCCGGGATGCCCAGTTCCCCAATAATGTTCAGACCTTTGACGATGTGGTAGGGCGCGATGCCTGGGAGTTCTCCTGGCGTCTGCTCGGCACGGATGTGCTGCATGAGACCGTGCGCTTCCCCAATACCCGTCCGACGGTGACCTTGGCCACGCCCGAGGGGAATTTTAACGAGATCCCGTCGGCTCAGATCAAAATGTTGGGTGACACCTATCCGCATTATACGCCGGACGGGGGAGTGGTCTGCTATGTGGTTGAAGCGACCCGGAAAGAAGACTGGTTGCCTCACTACCGTATGAGCCGGCTGATATACTGGCTCGATCAGCACAGTTTCTATCCGCTACGCATTGAGCAGTACGACAACGACAATCAACTACGGGTGATTGAGGTGCGGAATGCCTATCTCGTCAACCCGGCACTGGAAGAACGCGGCTATGCCGGACTGTTTACGGTATACTACGACCTCGCGCTCGATTTGATGAGCTACAGCGCGCATGATGCCCATTGGGTGAAGGAGTGGTCGGAGGAAGACCAATCGACGATGTTTGAGCCCGATTTTATGCGTCGTAATTGGCTCAAGTATCCTCTCAAATCCCAATCCCTGGTGTATTCTCCGGAAAAATTTTTCCTCCGTCCCCGCTTGTATCCAGATAAATTTCCACAAGACCGCAACGTTGCCATTTCCGTAGAGTTGGAGCAGCGCTACCGTTTGCAAGAAGAAGCAGGACATCTCGTCTTCGACAGCTCCTCTCCGCTCATTGAGGCCAAAGTGCAGCAGTAACATGGCTCTTCGCGCGCGGCAGCTCTTGTGGCTGCTTGTTTGCTGCCTGCTGTGTTCCGGCAGTCTGGGGGCCGCGACCGTAGCGGCAGACCAAGGCGGTCTGCCGCCGCAGAAAACCTGGACAACGGCTGCCGAGCTCACGGCCGAAGAAAAAAGAGCGCTGGATTTCCGTACGGACACGCCGCGGGATGCCAGCGTCCCCTATCTGCCGGCCGAGCCCTTCCCATTTCAGCTGCCCTATACCGCGGAAGAAATGGCGCTGCGAGCCATGGAGTTCCCCCACTCGCCGTTCTGGGACTGTATCCTGATCGACATGGCGTTCTCGGTGACGAACTCGGGATTTATGGACCAACGTGTGACGCTTATTCCTATTCTGTATTTTCCTGAGAACGGCTTTGGAGAACATCTGTACGCGGCGCAGCCCGGCCAGGAAATCTATCGCTGGCTCTCCCAAGGCGTCTCTCCACCCGAACGGTACGGGAATCAGACCTTATGGATAGGCTATCGGACGGATAAGACGTTCCGGACGAAAATAGACATGTTCGCCTATTCTCCATCGCTTCGCCGAATCCGTCGTCAGCCGCAACCTCGGCGGGAAGACCGTTTACCAAACAGCGCCGCAACCTTCGATAATCTGATCGGACGCGATGCCTGGGAGTTCTCGTGGCGCATTCTCGGGACGGATGTTTTGCATCAGACGGTGCGTTTCCCCAAGACGCGCCAAACCGCCGTGCTGACCGACGAGAAAGGGCAGTATGTTGAGGTTGACGCCAAAGACCTCTCCCTCATGGGCAAAGAATATCCGCTCTATACCACAGACGGTGGGGTCAAATGCTATGTGCTCGAAGCCATACCAAAATCCGAATGGCTACGTGACTACTACGCCCATAAGCTGATCTACTGGGTTGACCAGTATGCGTTCTTTCCCTTGCGGGTGGAAGAATATGACCGACAGGGGCATCTGAGTTTTGTGAACACTCGGATTGCGAGCCTTGCCAACCCGGCTCTTCAGGAACATGGCTACGCGGTTCAGTTTGATCTGTGGTGGGACGTGTCTATTGACTTCCTGTCCGCCTCGACCCACGGCTTTGTTCCACAGACATGGACAGAGGAAGATAAAAAGATTTTCTTCAGCCCGGGCTTCATGCGCCGCGAATGGTTCCTGGCGCCGCCCAAGGGCCTGATGAGTCTCAACTCGCCGGACGAATTCTACCTGCGGCCCCCGCTCGAAGAGGGGAAATTCCCGGACTCGCGCTCTATCAATTTGTCACCTGAAGTACAGGCATTGATTGAGGCCCAGGAGCGCGAGGGTAAGCTGGTGTTTGAGGAGGAGAGAGGAGACGGCTGAGCGCGTCAGCATAGAGGATACCACAGGCGTTGCAGTTGCCGGTCCCCTCAGCGCGTCTTACTCCGTCGTGTGTGTATCCTGCCAGGCGCGGCCCATCGAATCCGCGGCCAGAATGGCGTCGGCAACCATGTCGGGCCGCACGTCAAACGGTTCGTTATGGATGGTCTCTCCTTCTGCGGCCGCCCGCGCGGCCACTTGTTCAAGCATGTCTTCTGGGAACTCGTTGAGCCCGATCTCGGCCAGGGTAATGGGCAGGCCGACCGCGGATGAAAACTCCAGCACCGGATCGATAACCGAGCGGGGCTGACCTTCGAGCACCAACTGGGCCATCAGGCCGTAGGCGACTTTTTCCCCGTGATAATACGGGTGGGTGAGCGGGGCTGCGGTGAGGCCATTGTGAATGGCATGGGCTGCGGCAAGACCCGAGGACTCGAAGCCCAGACCCGACAGCAGGGTGTTGGCTTCGACCACCCGCTCCAGGGCAGGATTGACAACATGCCGTTCCACGGCCCGTTTGGCATCCGGACCGTCTTCAACCAGGATATTGCAGCACAGCTCCGCCAGCTTTTCGGCGCTGCGCGTTGAGGCTCCACCACGCATATTCTGGACGTGGCCGGCAACACAGGTTTTGGCCTCGAACCACGTAGCCAGCGCATCTCCCATCCCTGCCACAAGCAGCCTGGCCGGAGCTTGGGCGACGACATAGGTGTCCACAACAACCAAATCAGGGTTCTTCCGATAAAAGCGATATTCCTGAAATACTCCCTCGGGCGTATAGATCACCGACAGCGCGCTGCACGGCGCGTCACTTGAGGCAATACTCGGACAGTTGACGACGGACAGATCAAGGTCGTCCGCCGCTGCACGGGCTGCGTCCAATACCTTCCCGCCGCCCGCTCCAATAATGACCTGAGCCTTATTCGTCCGCGCCGTTTCTTTAATACGTTCGATTTCAGGGTAGGAGCATTCTCCCCCGAACTGATGGACGACGTGGGTGATGCCGGCCTCGTTCAAATGTTTCTGCCAGACTTCCGAGAGCAGCCGAATGGCGCTTTTCCCAGCAACGATGCAGGCGGGTCCCTGCAAGCCAATACGCTGCATTTCCGTTCCTAAGGCCGCGGTGGCGTGTTTCCCCTGTACATAGTGGCTTGGGGCTGAAAAAACCGAGAGCATATATATCCCTCCTTACCGATTGCTGTTCCCTCAGATAGAGCAGGCAGTATAAACTGAGAGGGGTTGACGCGGCAAGCAGGAGAGGGCCACTGGGACAAGAGGAGAAACGTTACTGTCGCCCCATAGCGATGAGCAGGATTCCGTATCGGGTGCTCTGTCTCGTTGTTTTCGTCCTCTGGGGGGCTGGATGTTCCGAATTGCCAGGCGAACCACCCGAGTTAGGCCGGCATACGTATAGTAACGACCCCAGCGCCGAGCCGTGTCCGCTCGGTGAACGGAGCGGACACGGCGGGATGAGCAACGACGAGCAGACCGACCACGGGATTACGTATGCGGTTCGGACGCCGGCCAACTACAGGCCAGGAATTCTTCATCCGCTTCTCACGGTCTATGCCCCGGCAGGCTCAAGTCGGTTTCGCTCCGAGCGCCTGACCAATCTGACTTTTGAGGCAACGACGGCCGGCTTTGTCGTTGCCTATGCCGACTCCCGCCGTCTTTCACTGGAAGTCATTCATGAACTCGGTACGATCCCGCAGCTTATCGCCAAAAAATGGTGTGTTGACGAACGGCGAGTCTATATGACCGGCCATTCTGACGGCGGAACGGTCGCCCTGGCTCTTTCGCTTTTGGACGAGACCCGCCACATCCCGACTGCGGCGGCGCCGAGTGCCGCCGGGTTCAGGCGGGCCGACCTCGAAACATTCCCGTGTCCCGAAACATTGTCTGCTCTGATTATGCACAGTACCAACGACCATCTTTTCCCGGGCTACGGGGCTGAGGCGGCTGCCTGGCTCGCGTCGTGTAACAAGTGTCGGTCTCGTTTAGTTGACAGGGACGAAAACGGCTGTATGGCCTACTCGGGATGTCAGGCAAACAGCAAAACCATATACTGTGAAGGAACGGGGGCTCACAGGCAGTGGCCCGCGCTCAATACCGCCCTCCTGTCGTTTTTTGTTGATATCGACCGCTCTCTTCACTAAGTCGAGCTCCCGCCCTGGAGTTGTCCCTGCTCCCTCATCCTGTTATCTCGGGGTCTTTGGTCAATGCTGAAATTCCGTAAGAATGACTGATGAGACGTGCCTGCCGAATCTCCTATCTTGTAGCCGTCGTTGTGACACTTTGCCTGGTGCTTCCCGTGCCGTCCTGGGCGCATCGGGATAGAGGGCCTGGAGACCCGTGCCGCCGAGAGGTCGGCGCTTCGCTCTTGCATATTACGTTTTATCAGACCCAATTTGACCCGGTTACCGAGTATTGTGAAGAAATCCCGCGGGTGGGTACTGCCTTTCTGGTCGTGGACGTGACGCCCGATCTGTGGGAAAGGCCGATCGGCGTTGAACTCCTTGCTTCGGATGAATCCGGACAGTCGGATACGATTCTGTCCCTGCCTTTCCAAGTATATGAACGTGGCGTGGCTAACGCTGAAGTCGTTGTCAAGGCGGGACTGCGCTACGAGGTGCGGGTAATGCTCGGGCTTGCTGATGAACGCGAACCGCGCAAATTTGCATTTCCCTTTCAGGTTGCGGCATGGTATAAGGCTCTGGTCGGGCCGGCGCTGATCGTGCTCGGAGTGGTTATCATTCTTGCAGTCTCGGTGATTCGTTATAAGATGACTGCTCGGAGTAGAGAAGAGCTGGTGAAATAAAGAAAGAGAGTATACACTCACAGCGTTATTACTATCGAGGAGGGATAGGCATGGCTCAGGCGCAAGCAGTACAAAATGCACCGCGAGGTTCCGGCGATGGTTCCATGACAACTGGCAATCCTGCCAACCCGACTGATTGGTCAGTCGGCTGGCATCCTCTCTTCTGGGGGTGCGGGCTGATCATGCTGTCCAATGTCTTTTTCTGGTACTGGAACTACGCTTTTATGTTCACTGCTGGACTGAACTCAGCAAGCGCTGAATTCACGATGTATTACTGGACGCTGTTCTGGGGTGAATTGATCGTCTTAGGCGTATTCAGCGGTGTGTGGTTGGGCTGGCTCATACGGAATGGCCGGGCCATTGAAGGACAAGAATGCTCACCCGCCGAAGAGACGCGCCGGATTGCGATTTTGTGGAGCCTCATTGGCGCGACGAGTCTGGCTATCTATCTAATGGCCAGCTTCTGGCCGAACTGGGACGGATCGTGGCACCAAACCATGGTTCGTGACACGGCATTCACCCCGACCCATATCCCGATGTTCTACTTTTTCTTCCCCCTCTCGGTCATATTGGCCGTCGGGACCTATATCTACGGGCGGTTCCATATCCCCGCGTTGTACGGCAAAGACAAGGGATTTCCCTGGTCGTTCTTTCTGCTGATCAGTGCCTGTGTACTCGAATGCATGGCGGTTGCCGCCAATGAGTGGGGCCATAGCCTGTGGATCTCTGAAGAAATCTTCTCTGTTCCGTTTCACTGGCCGTTTGTGATTTACGGCTGGCTTGCGGCAGGTATGTTTGCGGTGTGGGGCGAGACGCTCGTGCGCATGTTCGAGATAGAGAAGATCGAAGAGGATACGAACCCAGAAGCCTCGCTTGAGTCGCCGATCGCTGCCGACTAACAACGGCGGTGTGGGCTTGGTCGATAAACGGATCGAAAATCCTCGTATGGAGAGGCAGGGCGTATGGCGACGGAAACCACAACCGTAACCGACATCGCAGATGCGGCGGAACGGCAACGGCGGCTCGAACTCAAAGAACTGCTCAACAAGAAATATAAATGGGTTGATTGGAAGTGGGACCTTGTCTTCTGGACTACGGCGGTTTTTGTGGTGGCCGGTGCCGCTGATATCACTAAGCAGCTATTTGCCGGTGACTGGGATTTCTGGACAGATTGGAAAGATCCGCAGTGGTGGCCGGTGGTTACGGCTTTTGCCACGATCATTATTCCCTCGACGCTGCAATACATCCAGTGGACGGCTTGGCGCTTTCCGACTGGTGCGACCTACACCGCGTGTTGCTTGTTTTTTGCGGCCTGGGTTGGGCGGTATTTCCAGTGGGACCTCGCAGCGACCTACCCTATGAACTTCGTGTGGCCCGCCTCCGTCGTCTGTGCCGGGATCTTGATGGACTGGACCTTAATGAAGACCAAGAGTTTTATCCTCACCTCGCTGATCGGTGCCCACGTGTGGGCGATTGCGGTGTGGGCCTATAATTATGTCCCCTTGGCTGCCTTTCTCCAGCCGGCCCATTTTATGGATCATGTGGTGACGGTTGCCGATGTTCAGGGCATTGCCTATATCCGCTCTCAAACTCCAGAATACCTCCGGCTGATTGAACGCGGCGCGTTGCGGAGTTTCCTGGGTGAGACGCAATACGTTTCGTTGGCCTTTGCTGGAACGGCGGCTTTTGTTGGCTACTGGATCGGTCAGTTTATTGGCCGGTATCTGGCAGTGTGGCCGATTCGGCGCTATCTGAAAACTGTGTGAGACAAATATGAGGTGCGGTATGTCTTTCGAACCTCAGCAGCCCGTCCGATACGGAAGAGTCTGCTCGATGCTCATGGCTCTTCTTGCCGGCCTGTCTCTGTTTCCTTCCCCCGTGTATGCGCACGGCATGAATATCTCCGAAATAGCTCCGCCCGTCATTACCGCAAGTATCTTAGCCTTTGTGTGTTATTGGCTGGTGGTTTTGTGGCCAGCATCGAAGAGTGTAGAGACGGACGGACGCGGGTTGCCGGAAACTGGTCCGGTCATTCGCATCAAGCGCAAGCCCCGATTGCGTGTCATAGAAACCAAGCCCCAACTGGACGAACAGCCTGAAACCAGGAGGGCGGCCGATGGGTAAGCGATTCGTGCTTGGCAGTGTTGGCGTGTTATTGGTACTGGCCGCTATCGTTGCCAATACGCCGAATGTCGCTGCCCACGGTGAGGCTGCCGACGAGCCGTTCTTGAAAAACATGACCACGGCGTTCTTCAACGTCAGTGTGTCGCCGACTGAAATTGAGGTTGGAGAGCCGGTCAAGGTTACAGGGTCGGTCAAGATTCTCGAGACCTGGCCACATACACTGGAAACGCCGGAAATCGCTTCTATCATGCCGGTCGTCCCCGGACCGGTTTTTGTACTCAAAGAGCGTTTTGTCAACGGAACGGCTGCGATCGGATCGTTCTTTGCCCAAAAGGGGGGCATTTACGAGTTTGAAATGGAGCTCGTTGGCAAAGAGCCTGGGGACTGGCATGTCCACCCCGGTATCGCCGTCTATGGGACCGGCACCCTGATTGGACCTGGCGAATGGGTGACCGTCAAACCGAGTGACGAGCCGTTCTCCTTCCCGCTCACCCTGCTGTCCGGTGAGACGATTGAGCTTAGTACGTATGGCGGCGCATTTGCCTGGTGGTGGTCGTTTGCCGGGTTTGTCCTAGGGGTCGCCTGGATATTGTACTGGACGACCAATAAAAGAACGGTGACAAACCTCGCTGTCACTGTCCAACTCCCGGTGAACGATGATGCTCCCGATATTGGTCTCATCACGCCCCGCGACCATATGTGGATGAACGTTATCGTGGGTGTGACCTTGGTGATGCTGGTGGTCGGTTGGACATATGCCACGTCAAATGCGCCAGTTCGCTGGCCGCAGCAAACGGACTGGTTTACACCGGAATTCATTTCTTCTGGCGAGAAGATGGCCGAGGCTCAGGCCAGCGGGGCGACATATGACGAAGCGAGCGAAACGCTTGAGATGAAGGTCCAGGTGACGAATGTTATCGACAGCGACATCGCACTTACGCAACTGACTATGGCGATGGCGACCTTCGTGAACGGACCTGAAGCCGAACAGGCCAAAGCTGGGCCGAGTGATTTTGTTGGTCGCCTCGAAGTCCAGCCGGACGGGCCTATTGCTCCGGGTGAAAATAAAGAGCTGACCCTGACTATTTCAAGTAGTATTTTCAGCGAAGAGCGTCTCATCCCGACGCAGGCACCGCAGCAGTTTATTGGCGCAGTCTTACGCTTTGAGAATGGGAACGACGGCCATGAGTTAGTGACGGTCCGTTCAAATGTCATTCCAACTCAGTTTCGTTCAACCTATCTGCCATAAGATCCAGAGCGGGAAGCACGCGGCCCGTTCTGGAGCACAACTGGACAGCGCTGTGAAACTGTTCCTCCTTGTTGCCATGCCCCTCGTCCCAATAGGAGCCTGGGGACATGGGGGCGTCGCCATGGATCTGGACCCCTGCATAGAGCGGGCGGGTGTCTATCTGGTCCATTTTTCTGCCTACCAACCGCAGGAGTATGCAACCGAGGAATTCTGCCGGAGCGTTCCTCAGACTGGGAGTGCGATTCTTGTTTTTGATCTGATTGATCCTGAACTGCGCAAGAAATCGGCCGCGGTTCGTATTGTTGAGGAAATTAATGCGGCTGAACCACGACTGCTACTCGATATCCCGGCGCGGGTATACCCCAGCGGCGTGGTGAACGCTGAAGTCAATTTTGACACGCCTGGACAGTATATGGCCCTGATGACAGTTGATGGGGTTGATGGGGCGGCGCGGTTCCCAATTCGCGTCGCTTCACTCTCAAATACTACGCTGGTCTTGATCGCGGGTCTGCTTATTGGCTGTGGCGTGGGTTATTATGTCGTTGGTGGTAAACTCGGTTGGCCACCGTTTCCTGCGAAAAAGGCTTCACCCCTGCTCAAGGGATAGCTGCGGAACCGGACAGCCCCCCTTTCCCGAACACCCTGTTCACAGTACATGTTGAACGATGTGGCTCCGTGGTCTGCTCTTCTTCTTTTTGCTTAGTGTGCTTGCTATCGGTACACTCTTTCTCGTGCCGCGTACCTGGCTCCCCCGCCCAGTACAAAACATTGCGTATCAATATCTTGGTGAAGAGTCCTACCAGGAGCCACCCCCCAGCCGTCAAATAAGCCCTGTCAGTGTGGAGCCGTTCTGCCTGGACAGACATGCAGACTGGCGGGAGTCCCAGACGCTTGAAGATGTTGCCATACAAGCCTCACCCGTGTGTGAGCCGGACAATCCGGCCGAAATTGCGGCCTTTGTCAAAGGAACGAATAACATTAGTCTGCACACCCTTATGGAGACCCGGCTGACGCCCAATACGGTGGTGAAAGAGAACGACAGAGATGGGGATGGCGATCCGGATGAGATTCATATCCGGCTTGAAGTCGTAGAACTAAATGGGCACTCACCGGATGATCCTGCACCGTTCCCCGCCTATGCCATTGCGCCGGGTGTCCAGCCAGGACTGTGGGTTTTTGCGCCGAAATCGCGTGGCATGGCGACTGAAAACTTTGAGAGCGAGTGGGCTCATCCGACCTTACGAGCCCCGTCTCCGGTGATTCGCGTAGAGCAGGGTGATACGCTCCGGGTGACCTTGG
This sequence comes from Candidatus Binatia bacterium, assembly GCA_022824615.1. Classification (GTDB taxonomy): domain Bacteria; phylum Desulfobacterota; class Binatia; order Bin18; family Bin18; genus Bin18. The sequence continues at coordinate 20,629 of JAJDZM010000262.1, forward strand.
AGAATGCGCACTATCTGCCGCACACCATACACTTCCATGGGGTAGACCATCCCTATGTTGACGCCACCGGCGAGGGAAACGATGGGGTGCCGATTGCGAGTGAAATGCCAGTCACACCAGGGACGAGTCGTACCTATGAAATGACCCCGCGTCAAACGGGTACGATGTTTTATCACTGCCACGTCCAACCCCATGTCCATATTCTGATGGGACTCCAGGGTATGTTTGTGGTTGAAGACAACCGACCAAATAACTGGCTCCAAACGCTCAATATTGGGGCCGGTCGGGTGCGCTCCGTCTCTGCAGCAGTCAGAGAGTCCTATGACCGGGAATTCGATTTGCACTACCAGGACATTGACCCGGCGTTGAACAATATTATCCAGATTGCAAGTGATCCGCGCTTAATCGCCGAAGCGACTAACCGCCGCTATGATATTACAGACCAAGCCCCCGACTATTTCTTACTCAACGGCCGCTCCTTTCCCTACACGACCCGTGAGTCGCTTGTTGTTGTCGCCCCGAATGAACGCGTCAAACTGCGCGTACTCAACGGCGGAGCAGAAGGCATCTCGCTGCATACGCATGGGCATAAAGTCAGGCTGACGCATTATGACGGCGTCGAACATAATCCGGTTGCGCAAATCACCCGTGATGTCGTCTGGATTAGCCCGGCCCAACGGGTGGACCTCCTCCTCAACACCACTGATGACGGCTTGCACAATTACGGACCAGGCATCTGGCTGCTCCACGACCATAAGGAAAAGGCTATCACCACTGATGGGATCAACCCTGGTGGCAATATCAGTGCCATTGTTTACCAGGACTACTTGGATACATCTGGTCAGCCGAAAACGCAGGGGATGGACTGGGCGCCGTTTTTCACCAAGGAGTACTATCAAAAAAAGCTTCCCGTCTGGGCTGAGCTGGAGGATTTCGGTCTGCTCGGAGAAACTAGCGCTCGCTCCCTGCCCTTGAGTTATGCCCTTATACTTGGGATAGGCATCGGTCTCCTCATCGGTGCAGCCTTCGCCCTGGGAAAGCGATGGACCCGATACCGGTAGGAGGAATCTTCAATGGGGATTTTTCTGAGGAAAAATGGTCAGAAGGGGGCAGTGATGTTCTGGGGAGGACAACTCCAGAAAACTGTCTCTCCACTGATCGCGTGCGCCTTGTCTGTCTTGCTTTCCAGTGAGGTTGGTTCGACTCAAGAGCACGAGTCTCACCACCATCATGCACATCATGGCATGCAACTCGATACTGCGGGTATGGTGATGAATGAAAACACGGACCAACTCCCCCGGGGCTGTCCACGTC
>JAJDZM010000263.1 GCA_022824615.1 Candidatus Binatia bacterium
GATACGGTACTCAACCTCGCTGCCTTCGACCTGGACCAGGTGCTTGAGCGTCGTCCCACCTTCCTCGAGCCGGAGTATCCGTTCGAGTGGACTGGAGTCTATTCGCTCGATATCGGCCGCTACGAACTCAGCCTCGCCGAGGGACCTGACCCGGCGATGTCGCTCGTCGTCGTGTCCGACCAGGGCACGGATGACGCTGCCCTCCGCGAGGGTGCGGAGTGGTGTGTGCGGCGGTACGCCGAACCCGCGGAGATCGTTCGCCTGGGGGAAGAGATTCCTGTCGGAAAGCATGTGAACCTCCCGCTCGATTCCCCAGGGCGCAAGTCGTTCTTCCTGGAGGTCGATACGCAGGCGCGGGTTGGCCTCTATGCCCAGCACACCGCGGAGGAGTTCGATCTCCAACTGACGAACGCGGAAGGAGCGACAATCAGGCAAGAGGTCGAGCGCACCTGGGTCGCACAGCACGAGCACGACGACGAGGTGGGCTCGATCTCGATCGAGCGGGACGGCGACGTCGATCCCGACAGGCTCGACGCGTGGCTTGGCAAACTGCTCAGTGAGCGCGGGGTGGACATCTTCCGAATGAAGGGCTTCATCAGCCTCGCGGGTGAGTCGCGTCGCTTCGTCTTCCAGGGGGTTCACATGCTCTTTGACGGCCAGCCGGATCAGCCATGGGGCGACGCGCCCCGCCGCAATCAGCTCGTCTTCATCGGCCGCAACCTCGATGCGCAGAGCATGCGGCAGGAGTTCGAAGCATGTCTGATTTGAATGTCGCCAGGAGGAGTCTGCATGATCGGCACCGAGAGCAGTGAAACCGTCTATGATGTAGTGGTCGTCGGCGCCGGTGCCGCAGGCGTGGGGGCCGCGGTGGCTCTCAAGCATGCTGGCATCGAGAACTTCATAGTTTCCGAGCGTCGCAAGGTCGGCGCATCGTTCGCCTCATGGCCGGCCGAGACTCGCTTCATCACGCCCTCGTACCCAAGCAATTCGATTGGCATGCTCGATTTGAACTCGATCGCGATTGGCACTTCACCCGCGTTCAGTTTGGGGGTCGAGCATCCGACGGGTAAAGAGTACGCGAGATATTTGCGTGCAGTCGCAAAATTCTTTGAGGTACCGGTACGCCAGGATACCGACGTGATGCAGGTCGCAAAGGTTGGCGACGGCTTTCGCATCGATACGGCCGACGAGACCTTGCAAGCCAAGCACGTCATTTGGACCGCTGGCGAGTTCCAATACCCACGCTTAAGTGGGTTTGTTGGGAGCCAATTGTGTCGCCACACCGCGACCATCCCCAGCTATGAAGAGCTTGACGGTGACGACTTCATCGTTGTGGGTGGCTACGAAAGTGGCGTCGACGTGGCCTACCACTTGGCGTGTCGCGACAAACGAGTGCGGTTGTTCGACAAGGGTTGCCCGTGGGAGGAGGAGAGTTCCGATCCCAGTGTCGCGCTTTCCCCGTTTACGCTCGAACGGATGCGTGAAGACCAGTTTGTTGAGCAAGTGGAACTGTTTCCGCAAACCCCTATCGAATCGGTCACTCGCGCGGACACCATGTATGAAGTGACGGCTCGGGACGGGCAGCGGTTTCAAACCCGCGTGCCGCCACTATTGGCAGGCGGATTTGAGGGGAGTCACAAGTTAGTCGCGGATTTGTTTGAACGACGCGACGATGGCTCTCCGATTCTGAGCGAACACGATGAATCGACCATCGTACCGGGAGTGTTTCTCTGCGGCCCCACAGTTCGCCATAACAATTACGTCTTCTGCTTTATCTTCAAGTATCGACAACGATTCGCCGTTGTCGCCAAAGCAATTGCGACCTCGTTAGGGCTGCCGGCGGAAAATTTGGAAGAGTACCGCAATTGGGGTATGTATCTCGATGACCTTTCCTGCTGTGGGGAGGAGTGCGTATGTTGACGGGAAACGATGCAGGGGCCGTCGTGTCTGGCGCGGGGCGAAGCCGACTCGCCAGGGTGCAGAGCATCGAATGGCTCGGACAAACGACTGCCAGCGTTTGCTGGATTAGCAGCATGCTGGCTTACGGGATCAAATCCGGTGGGGATTGGTTGCAGTTATTGGCTGCATCCGCATGGCTATTGGCCAACATCGTAGCGATTGCGAATGCCGAGACCGATTGAGATGTCGGTAGCACTTCAAGGAGTCGGTCAGCTCATCTCCATCGGCCGCACTCTCGATGCGCAGAGCATACGGCAGGAGTTCGCAGCATGTCTGATTTGAATGTCGCCAGGAGGAGGGGGGTGCTCCGCCGGGGCTGGTCGGCGGCGGTCGGTGACTACGCCATCGCCGGGGGTTGGTGCCTTCGCGGTGAGATGCTGATGGTCGGTGATGCTGCGGGTGGCGTCTACGCATTCGACGGCAAGTCTGGCGCGACCGCCTGGGCGCGGCGCGGGGTTCACGAAGGCGGTGTGCTCGCGGTGGCGGTCCACCCAAGCGGAACCGCGTTCGCTACGGCCGGCCAGGACAGACGAGTCTTAATCTGGAGTGCCGCCGAAGGTCAGGTAAGCCGGGCTATCGATGTCGGAAGCGGTTGGGTAGAAAACGTGGCGTGGTCGCCGGACGGCCAATGGCTGGCGGCCTCCTGCTCCCGGCAGGTTCGTGCCTATGGTGCGGACGGCGCGGAGGTTTGGCGGTCTGATGATCATCCCAGCACCGTCAGCGCGCTCGCCTGGTCGAGCGTAGGGGAGCTGGCGACGGCCTGTTACGGTCGGGTGACGTTCTTCGACGCGTCCACTGGCGAGCTTCGCCAGAAGCTGGAGTGGCAGGGCTCCTTGGTATCAATGGTACTGAGCTCGGACGGGGATATCGTGGCCTGCGGCAGCCAGGACAACTCGGTGCACTTCTGGCGTCGCTCCACAGAGCAGGACTCCATGATGTCAGGATATCCTGCCAAGCCGTCGGCTCTGGCTTTCGATGACACCGGCACCCTCTTGGCCACCGGCGGAGGGGAGGCGGTGACGGTCTGGAGCTTCCAGGGAAGTGGCCCCGAAGGCACGCGGCCCGGCGTTCTAGAGCTTCATGTTCAACCCGACACGACGCTTTCCTACGCTCGCCGCGCGATGCGCCTGGCATCGGGAGGCCGCGATGGGGCCGTGGTTGTGTGGTCGCTTCAGAGAGATGGAGAAGGCAGTCCGATAGGGGACGCGGTTGTGGCGGGCGTAGTGGCCGAATTGTACTGGCGGCCAGACGGGCGCGCGCTTGCCGCGCTCGACGCGCGGGGTGGCGTGACGGTTTGGCGGATAGGCTGAACAAAGGCCCGAATCGTCCGCGCACGCGCAGTGCTGCGCCAAGGCCTCGTCTTCAATATATTGGGTCTGGCTGCTTAGCAATCCCAGGCCATCCGGTTTTGACAGAGGGCACGGGGCTCTACCCTCGCGGAAGCAGCAAGTCCGGTCTGAGCACGGTTTGATGGAGAGAGAGTGCATTCACGGTTGCTTTGGACACCATCACCACGTTTGCGTTTTTACGGGCCAGGCTTTGAGCCAGGTCAGCCACCGTAGGCAGGAGTTTTTCCTGCGCCACCACCTGATTCAGCATCCCGGCGGATAATAAATCGGTTGTGCTGTAGTGGCGGCAGGTCAGAATCATTTCCTTGGCGCGTGCCGGCCCCACATGGGTCGCGAGCAGGGCTACCATGGACGGACTCAACGGAGCCCCAAGGTCGACTTCAGGAAACCAGAACTCCGCCCCTTCTACGGCAATTCGCAGATCGCAGCCCAGCACCAGCCCCCAGCCTCCCCCAACCGCATAGCCATTCACCGCCGCAATCGTGACTTGCTCAAGGTGGACCAATGTTGCCAGGACACGCTCCGTCAGCCGTGCCCGGCGAGGAGCGAATTCTCTGAAAATCTTTTCACGTTCAGCCGGATTGCTGACGCCTTTCGTCAGCGACAGATCCGCACCAGCGCAGAAGGTATTGCCTGAGCCGGTGAAGATCAGGACCCGGACGTCGGTATCGTCCCGGAGCTGGCATAACAGGCTATCCAACTCCAGCAGAATGTCTTCGTTTAATGGATTGCGTTTTTCCGGTCGATTGAAAGTGAGGGTTGCAACGCGGTCTTCCTTTTCCAGTAAAAAATGTCTTGGCATCCTGGCTCCCTGACGAATACGATACGGCCTCCTGATGTCGAATCGCTCGGACAGACCGCCTCAGACACCTCCGTCGGGCTCTCAGCCGAAAGGGAGTTTTTGGAATGTTCAGAAATCCAATGCTGTTATCGGACTCCTACTCCTTTAAGTAGCTGTCGTCCTGGCCGGCGTAACGAATGCCGTGGTTGTGGCCGCTGTGGACCTCCGTTCCCTTTAAGACCGCGGTTTTTCGCCTGAACTCAAATTTCACACCATCATTCAGTATTTTTCCAACGTTCTCATACTGCCAGGCACTCACCGTCTTCGCGGGTGGGCGTTCAGCCACTGTATCGAACCATGCCCTGACCTTCGGGTGCTTCTCCCGCACCCCGTCGGGAATGATCTTCCCCGCGTCATGAGACACGAGATCCTGGTAGGCGGCCAGATCCGCATAGCTGATCTCGTCGCCACACACATAAGCACGGTCTTTGAGCCAATAGGTCTCGAGAAGGTCAAGAGACTCATACAGAATATAGCGCCCTTTCTTTATCTCCGCGGAAAAGTCCTTATCATACCCGTAGATCATGGGGGCGAAGATCGTCCAGTGGAACGCCCCTCCTCCAAGGCGGAGCGTGTAGGCGTACCATTGCAGAAACTGCTGAATCAGCCCTCTTTGCTGTGTGTCGCGCCCGAACCAGTGGTCGGGACAGTTAAACTTCTCGTTCAAGTAGAACGCAATGGCCGCACTCTCCCAGATAACGAAGTCGCCATCAACGAGAATCGGTACCTGCCCAGTCGGGTTGTATTTGTCCCGGAACTCCGGTCGCTCGTTGATATCGGTGGTGATATCGACCAACTCGAGTTCAAAGGGAATGTCATTCTCCAGCATGAACTGATGCGCCGCGCGGCACGGCTGTGACGCAGGATGGTGCAGGTAACGTAAGGTCGTGCTCATGGTAAGCTCCTCCCTCCTCTGGTGTTATCGATGTCATTGATTAACTCGCCCTTTTGCGAGGCATTGTCGCCTTGTGAAGCAGCTTGTCAAGAGGTAAACCCAACATGAGCGCATTTGCACGGCAGCATTTTCTAGTTTATTGAAATGACTTGTAAACGAAGTGCAATTTCGAAAGAGGAGGGTGAATGCTCATGACGCTTTACGCAGATTCTCGCTACCCCGTTTCTCCTACGATTGAAGCCTTACATGTTGACGAAATGCAGTCCTATGCCCGCAGCGGTACGTGGGGCACCGCCGCCCAAAGAACCGCCATTGCCGCCACTGCGCGCATCGCGCAATGCGAACAGGGCTTACAAGAATCAGTTGACGATGAGAAGCTGGCGGCGCAGGCCAAACTCCCTGACGCGGCAGTCCGACTGGCGCGCGCAGTGGCGGTTGATTCGCACAACATCGACCGTAAGTTTTGCCAGGACATACAAGCCCAGGGGGTGAGCGAGGGCGCGTACGTTGAAATCGTCGCGCTGGTATCGCGGCTCTCCAATATGGACGTCTTTGCCCGCGGGCTCGGCATACCGCCCCGAAAATTACTGGAGCCCGCCGACGAGACGCTCCCCTCTTTCGAACGTCCCGCTGAAGCCGTCGATGAGGGCTTCTTTACCGCCAGTGTACCTAACGCTCCGGAAGGTGGCGCATTGGCCGAATCGTTATACGGAAAAGGTCCGGCGGGGAATGTTTTCCGCGCCGTGAGCCTCGTCCCTGATGAAGCCCGCCGTGTGATTGCCCTGGTCAGTCAGCAGTATTTCGGAGCTGAGCATTTGCTTGATTTTCACGTCACATCAGACCACGCACTCTCGCGAGCACAAATAGAACTCGTCGCAACCAAAGTTTCGGAATATAACCAGTGTTTCTACTGAACCACGTGGCATGCCCATCTGCTCCGGGAGAGTGGAAGAGCTCACAATCGAAACTACGAGCTAGCTGGTGCGATCGATGCAAGTATTGACAGCGGTGTGGAACACGGGTGCGAACTCGTGAGATTCGCCGGTGCGTTGATGAAACCCGATACCGCGGAACTGGCGGCCGCCCGTGAGGCCGTTGCCGAGCGATTAGGCCCCGAGGCGGTCACAACAGCGTCGATCATTGGCGGCAACTTCAGTATGCTGGATCGCGTCGCCAATGCGATTGGCATCAGCGTCGATGCGATGGTCGTGAAACCCACCGCGGATTTTCGGGAAGCGCTGGGGATCAACACGTTCCCATCTGCGGTGAATACACTCGGATAAGGCGCTGCATCGTGTGAGGCCCCTGGAAGGGGCTGGAGGGTTCCTGTCTCATTCTGACGACTCCCGCTCACATGTAGGCCCACCGGCCCGTCGTGGACACGAGACCGCATCTATTCAAGCAAGACCAAACGTTTTCGCCATGACGAAAGGAGCAAAGTAATGAAGACAGGCTGTTTATTTGACTTTCGGAATCCGCCCCAATGGGCGCAACCCTACGCCGACCTGTATAACGAGACCATCGACGATATGGTTGCCGTTGAAGAACTCGGCTTTGATACCGCGTGGACGACGGAGCATCACTTTCTTGAGGATGGCTATCTCCCCTCCCAGCTCGCCGTCCTCGCAGCGGTGGCTGCCAGAACGCAGCGTATCGGTCTCGGCACCTTCGTCTTACTCCTCCCCCTGCACGACCCCGTTCGCGTTGCCGAAGACGCAGCGGTCGTTGACCTTATTTCGCGTGGACGGCTCATTCTTGGCCTGGGCCAGGGCTATCGTGTAGGCGAGTTTACGGGCTTTGAAAAAGATCACAAGCGACGCGGCTCGGCCCTGAGCGAAGGCATCGACATTCTGCGTAAGTCGTGGTCTGGGGAGATATTTTCTCATGCCGGGAAGTTTTGGAGCTACACAGACATTATGGTTACGCCGGCACCGGCCCAGCCTGGCGGACCACCCCTGATGGCTGGCGCGCGGAGTAAAAAAGGCATTCAGCGCGTAGCCCGTATGGGTTGTCATTTTCTGCCCATAGGTAACACCGAGGATATTGATATTTACCGGACGGCCTGTACTGACCTCGGCCGTGAGCCGGGTCAGGTCCGCATCCTGCGTTCATGCTATGTGACCGAAAAAGATGACAGCGAGTTAGAAAAAGTCTGGCCACACGTTAATTACCAGGTCGATTATTATGCCAAGTGGATGCATGAAGCCAACGACAAACCTGAAGATCGCATGAACACGTCGGATGGATTTCGTGACCTGAGTAATTTCTTCACCGGACCGCCACAGAAAGTGTTGGACGAGATTAAGGCGTTTGAAGCGGAGTCGGGCATAGATGAACTCGTGCTGTTCTTCCATTTCCCCGGCATGGACCGCGCCGTGTCGCGGGGGTCTATGCAGCGCTTTGCCGCCGACGTCCTTCCCCATCTGGGCTAAACAAGAATATGCGGCGTGTCGGGCATTCCTTCCGGGGAATCTTGGCACGCGGCGGCTACCCCTCGGATTTTGCTGCGCGAATTTATCCAAGGAGGCAAACGGCTCGACTATATTTACGATCAGCATCTCCAACCCCCGGTCGAGGGGGCGATTCGATTCTTCGAGCGGCTGGGGGATGCTAGGGCAGTTTACGCTGCTGTGTCACCGCCCGTCATTCCTGCGCAAGCGGGCATCCAGGCCTCTGGCCCCCGGTTCGTCCTGAGCGTAGCAAAGCGAAGTCGAAGGACTGGATGCCGGATCACGTCCGGCATGACGGGCGCGTACTGGCACGGCTACAACGTATCGTGAAACGCTCCAGGCGCTTTTCCGTTTCGCTCAGGAATCCTTTTCCTTCATCCGGTTCACATCGTCCGGATTGATCAGGTCCGGGGCGGTCCAGCCCTCGATATCGTATTCCGCCATACACTGATCGACAAATGATTTGAGTTGATCCGCGCGGCCCATGGCTATAGCCGCGGGTACGTTTTCGAGTTTAATGTTCTCGTAGTTGCCGGCGTAGTTGCGTTCGTACAGTTCGTGCCGCCCACCAAACTCGGTCCCGATCGCGTCCCACAGAATCTTGAGCAGCTTGACGCGCTCCAGCGCATCGTAATCGTTGGAGCCGCGTAAATACTTCTCCAGATAGGGCTGGAGCTCCGGCGTTTTGAAGTCTTTCGCATGCGAGTTAAGATAGATCAGGCCGCTCGAAATGGTTTGCTCGATAATCTCTTTGATGCGGGGGTAGGCGACCGGAGCCAGGACGCGGTAGGCAAGACCGTACTCCGTGTTGGGCTGGAGGGCGCCATTGACCCACTGCTCGGGTGTCTTGGTCATAGCCTCGGTCAGACCCCAGAACATATGGCGCCAGGCCAGCACCTCACCCACCTGTACCTGGGCGCTCCGCTGGCCCTGTATGCCAAGCGCGTCGAGCGCTTTCAGCAGCACCCCGGCCAGAAAGTCCAACTTTATCGCAAAACGTGTGCAGCCGTGCAGGGTAAAGCGCGGGATAAAACCCGATCCGGGGAAAAAGGCGTTGGCCTTATCCAGGTCGCGGTAGACAAACAGGTTCTCCCAGGGGATGAGGACCTTGTCCAACACCAGAATGGCGTCGTTCTCGTCCAGTCGGGAAGACAAGGGATAGTCGAACGGGCTGCCCATGGTAGCGGCGTGCAATTCATACGACGGGCGACAGATGAGCTTCACGCCCGCACTCTCCATGGGAATCATGGCAAACAGCGCCATCTCGGGTTTGCCCAAAGGCGTTGGGCCGTAAAAGCCGATGAAATTGTGGTGCGTCAAGGCAGAGCCGGTCGCGACGACCTTGGCGCCGCTGACAATGACCCCCGCGTCGGTTTCTTTTTCTACCCGCACGTAGACATCTTTCACCTCGTCGGGCGATTTTTCCTTATCGACCGGCGGGTTCACCAGGGCATGGTTGAGAAACAAACAGCGCTCCTGGGTGCGACGATACCAGCGTAACGCGTTGTCCTGATACGGCACATAAAATTCGGCGTTTGCGCCCAGGGTGCCGGTCAAGCTGGCTTTGTAGTCCGGCGAGCGTCCCATCCAGCCGTAGGAGATACGCGCCCACTCGGCAATGGCATCCCGGCTGCCAACCAGGTCTTCCTGACTCTTCGGCACCTTGTAAAACTTGTGTGTGAACCCACCGTTCCCCGTATCGGTCGGCGTGCTGAGCGTCGGTCCTTTTTGCGGGTCGCGCAGGGCATCGTACATACGCGCCAGCATGCGGGCGGAATTCCGAAAGCCGGGGTGCTGGGTAACGTCTTTAACGCGCTCACCATAGATCCAGACCTCTCGGTCATCCCGCAGGCTGTCAAGAAACTCTTGGCCGGTTAGGGGTCTTTGTCCGCTCTCGCTGTCGGGTTGCGGCCTGGGGTCGGCGGCCTGTGTCTGTTGGCTCATCGTCTGTCCTCCAAGCTCACCTGCTGCGGTCTGTTTCTGTCTATAGGGCGGACCATATTTCGGCAAGTTCGAGCATACCGGAGCGAGACGGCTGCCCTAACCACCTACGGTCGAAACTGCAACGCCCTGGGCACCAGTCGCGTCGGCTGAGACACGACTTGATAGGCGGTTTCCACCCACTCACAAATATAGCGACGGGTATCCCTGGGATCGATCATTTCTTCGATCTGAAATTTGTTTAACGGGCCGAGCGGTCCCCGCACGCTCTCGATCCTGGCGTTGAGTTCCGCGCGAAATGCAACTGGGTCATCCGCTTCTGCCAACTGGCGTTTATAGGCCGCCTCGATACCGCCTTCGGGTGGAATCCCGCCGACATCCGCCGCTGGCCAGGTGACGCGCATCGAGGGTTCCGAGCGCGGGGTGGCATAATTATTCCCGGCCACGCCGAAACTGCGCCGCATCAGAACGGTGAAGATGGGAACCCGGACCTGGGCGAAGGCAATCATCCATTCCGCCCCTTTGCGAATCGTGCCCGTCCGCTCGTGCTCCAAGCCGACCGCGAAGCCGGGATTATCGACCAGGTTCAAGAGCGGCAGATGGAACAGATCGCATAAATCCAGGTGCCGCGTCAGCTTGTCGCAACCGTCGGCGGTCAGCGCGCCACCGTTGGCGTGCTGGCTGTCAGACGCAATCACACCCAGAGGATGGCCGTTGAATCGTACAAACCCGGTCACCTGGTCGGTCCCCCACAAGGGGCCGATCTCAAAAAAAGAGTCCCGGTCGGCCATCAATCGGATGGCCTGCCGAATATCAAAGGTCGTGGTCCGTTTTCTGGCGATGAGGGTCGCGAGTTCCTCTTCACGCCGGTCAATCGGATCATTCGCATTTGCCGCGTGCACAGGCGGCACCTCATACACGCTGGAGGGCAGATAGGATAGAAAGGTCCGCGTCATTTCCATGGCTTCTGCTTCGGACTCTGCCAGGTTGTCTACCGAGCCGTTTGTACAGTGAATATGCCAGCCGCCGAGTTCCTCCTTGGTGATATCGTAGCCCATGGCGTGCGAGACAACCGGCGGTCCGGCGACAAAGAGCTGGGCGATATCGCGCACCATGACCGAAAAGTGACCCAGGACAGCCTTGGCCGCGCCAATGCCGACCACGCTGCCGAGCAGCAGATTGACCACCGGTATGGTCGCTAGCTGCTCGGTATACATGGTGCTGCCCAGGTGTCCGGGCAGATACGACCCGCCCCCGCCGGCCACCCGTGGCCGGCCGGCTTTGATTGCGCCCGAGCTTTCCCTGGCGCTACTTTCCCCCTCTTTTTTCTGTGCCGGCACCATGGCCGCGACACTGCCCCCACCGGACGAGCCGTCCAGCAGCCGGACCGAGGGCATCCGCATTTCCGTTGCCAGGCGATCCAGGTAGCCGCTCTTGGCAGAGATCGCCCCATCCGCGTGGCCCCCCCGAGACGTGAAATCGTCGGCACACACCACGACACCCCGCCGATCTATTTTTCCCCAACCACCAACACTGTTTGCAGGGGTAAAGCCGGTGATCGTGCCTTCTTCATCATAGGATGCGAAACCGGCGACACTACCGACCTCTCTAAAGGAGCCTTCGTCCAGCAACAGCTCAATCCGCTCGCGGCAGGTCAGCTTGCCGCGAGAGCGTTGGCGCACCACACCGGGATCGTTGGAGCCGGGCGCCAGACGCTGTTTGGCAAATTGTTGGAGGAGGGTGACCTCTTCCAGCACCTTCTCCCACGGTTGCGCACTCTCTGTCTCCTGAGGAGTGTCAGCGTGTGACGGGGACACAACGGCCACCACCTGTCCTGCGGCGACGGTGTCTCCGGCTTGGAGCGGCTGTAGTGCGACTATGACACCGGCGCAGCCTGCCGTGACCATGGTCTCCATCTTCATGGCGCTCACGACCAGCAGCGTGTCACCGGGTGACACCCTATCACCCACGCTCACGCGAACCTCCACCACAGAACTCTCCAGGGGACAGTGCACGGCTTTCTGACCCTCCGCTACCTCTAGGGCCGGCAGGCGTGAAGTCTGTGCGGCACCCTGCTCCGGAGCCGTAACGCCCAGCTTGGCCGCCTGTTGCTCCAACAAAGCGAGCGCGCTGCCTTCAGTCACGGAGAAAGAGACACTGTTCAGCTCCGGGGTCTCCGCCCATAATGACGTTCTGGCATCACCGGCCTGAACGGCCGGATGGGCAAGTATGGCGCACAGTTGGGGCACATTGGTTTGCAGGCCACCAAGATGAAACTCGCCAAGCGCCTGTCGCGTGCGAGCAAGTGCGGCGGTGTAAGAACCGGACGTACAAATGAGTTTTGCCAGCAACGGGTCAAACTGCGGCGGTGGGGCGTACCCCAGATAGCCACACGCATCCACCCGAATACCCGCGCCCGAGGGTTCCTTATAGGCCGTAATATTCCCCGTACTCGCGGCAACGACACGCGCCTGCACGGCAAAACCGCGCGGCGTACCGACTGCCTGCTGGTTACCGAGACCGAGCGAGGCGAGCGTTTCACCCGCGGCGAGACGGAACTGGGCCTCGACCAAATCAATACCGGTAACCTGTTCGGTGACCGTATGCTCAACCTGAATCCGCGGATTACATTCAATGAAAAAATACTCGCCGGTCTCGGGCGAGACCAGGAACTCGACTGTGCCGGCATTCACATACGCGGCCGCCCTCACAAGGGTGAGCGCATCGGTGAGCATCTGCTCTCGCAGCGCGGGGTCCAGCCCTGGAGCGGGAGCCGCCTCAACGACTTTCTGGTGGCGCAATTGGACCGAGCAGTCGCGTTCGTACAGATGGATGACATTACCATATGAATCCGCCAGAATCTGGACCTCAATATGCCTGGGCCGCGCGATCAGTCTTTCGAGAAAGACGGCTCCGTCACCAAATGCAGCCTGGGCCTCGCTGCGGCAGCGCTCAAATGCCTCGGCCATCTGCTCGGCCCTTGCGACGACACGCATGCCGCGCCCCCCGCCTCCGGCTGCAGCCTTGAGCATCACGGGATACCCGAGTTCGTGGGCCAGCTTGTCTGCTTCTCGCACTGAGCCTATGGGCTCGACGCTACCGGGCACAACGGGGATGTCCAGCGACTCGGCGAGCGCACGCGCTCTGACTTTATCGCCGAATAAGGCCAGCGTCTCCGGTGACGGACCGATGAACGTGACTCCCTCGGCGGCACACAACGCGGCAAAGGCGGCATTCTCAGACAGGAAACCATAGCCAGGGTGCAGACAGTCACAGCCGCGCGATTTGGCGATCTGTACGAGCGCGTCCGCGTTCAAATATGCCTCAACGGCATCTGCCGCCGTGCCGAGTTCATGACTTTCCGTCATACAGCGGGTGTGCAGCGAAAACGCATCAATGGCCGGATACACCCCCACCGATTCCAGGCCCAAGGCCGCTGCGGATTTGGCAATACGAATGGCGATTTCGCCACGATTAGCGATCAAGACGCGAGTATGCACTATCAGGTATCCCCCTCTCCGACTCCTTTTCTCCCCCATTCATTGCACGAGAATGTATCACAGGTGAAGGCGGGTAGCGGAAACGTATACATCAGTCGTCTGATTCTTACGGAGGAATATCAGCCAAACGGGACACGATCATCCGCTCCGAGGCGCAGGACTCGCTCGGTCCTGGACTGGCTTGATATACTGCCGAGACCCCAGGTTGAGAGGCTGGCGGTGGCTGCGTAGCCACGTGCGGTGGCCTGAGCACACGAATCGCCTGAGGTTGATCTTAGCGCCCGCCACGGTCTGGGGGGCCGCCTCGACACCCAGGTGATTCGCTCCCGCTGAACGAGCATCATTTGTCACCGACCCTGTTAAGGGGGACTCGTTTTGGGTTATAGCTCCAAGGGCATTTTGAAGTAGGTGTGCATGATCCGGTCGCGGTGTTCCAACAATATGGGATCGACCGCGGCGGTGACCTCGTCTGGCGTGTTCTCGAACATGGGCCGAATGGACAGGTCGAGCAAGATGTCCTCGGGCGATTGGAGGACAACGAAGTTGCTGAACGCGGCCCAGTAAAAATCGGCCGCCGTCACGGCTTGGCCGATAATGTAATCGCTCCCGCGGGCTTTTTGCGCCTTGAGGGTCGCGGTGAGTTCGGTCATGAAGGCGATGACTCGCGGATTGGCCAGTTTCGCGTCTGCATCGCGGTAGCCATATTTCAAGCCGAATGCGGATGGCCCGGTGGCGTCGTCAGCCGGACGTATCATGTCGAGCCGCCGGTTCCAGCCGAAACCAAGCTCGCCGCAAATCTCGTGACCGATGCCGAACAATTGAATGCGCTCGGCTGCGTTTTCCGGTACGAGCGGCTTGTCCGGCGCGAGTCGTTCGAGCAAAAGCAGAATATCATCCCAACGGTTGATGGGTTTTTCGTCGTTCCAGGCAACCACCGGCCCGCTGTTCGTCCCCGACCACGCGAGCAGCTCGGGGTTTTCCTGCATCGGTTTTTGTGGCCCGAGCGTAAAGTCCAGGGATTTGTACTCCATCATCGCCTTCACAGCCACGCCCCAGGCACTGGGCATCCCTTGCACTAAAATAAGGCGAAGGCCATCCGCGTTGATGGCTTGATTGATGTCAACATAGTCCATTGCTTGTCTCCTCCTACTCTTCGATGAATCGATTTTTCAGATCGTACCTTAGCGAGATTGCAAGTCGCCAGCTACCAGCCATTTCAGGATGGAAATAGGGTGAAGCGGTCGTCTTCTAGGCTATTGGAAAGAGGAGAGGAGAGAAGTGGAGCCGATGAGAATTGAACTCACGACCTCTTGAATGCCATTCAAGCGCTCTCCCA
>JAJDZM010000039.1 GCA_022824615.1 Candidatus Binatia bacterium
TTCCGACTGTGACACGGGCGGTCGGGCATAAGAAACGCTGCTTCAGGTGTCGGACAGCAGCGCTCTCAGCATCTCCAGCCAGTTCCTCAGTGAGGATGCGCAAGCCTAAGGCCGCATCCCCCAGAGTCCCGGTGACGTACACCTCATCCTCGACGTGCGCACCCGAACGAGAGATCGACCCGTGCGGGGTCTGCCCCAGGAGGGAAACGGAAATCATCAAAACGGGGGCCGCGCTCATATTGCCGCCGATGAGGGTGGTCCGCATCCGCTGAGCCGCATCCAGAAAGCCGTCAAAAAAGGCGTCCAGATCTTCGACAGCAGAGTCTTGGGGGACACCTAAACTGAGGAGGGCGAAGGCCGGCTCGCCGCCCATCGCTGCCACATCACTCGCATTGACGGCAAAGGCTTTCTGTCCCAGGACAAAAAAAGGTGCCCACTCACACTGGAAGTGGACACCCGCAATCATTGCGTCCGTAGTCAACACTGTCAGCCCGGGGAGGGAGAGGACGGCGCAGTCATCACCCACGCCGAGCCGAATCCGCGGGTCGTGGTTGGCGTGTGGCAGGCGCTCACGGAGGCGGCGCAAAAAGGGAAACTCACCGAGATCCCGTATTTTCATACCCGCCTATCCAAACAGCTCTTTGACCTTATCGAAAAATCCTTTGGAGATGGGATGCACCTCACCCCCATTGAGCTGGGCGAACTCTTCCAACAGCTCTTTCTGCTTAGCCCCAAGATCGGTGGGGGTTTCCACCACGATGCGAACGAGTTGGTCACCACGCCCCCCACCGTGCAGATCGACGATACCTTTGCCTCGGAGCCGAAAGACACTGCCCGACTGTGTGCCGGCAGGCACCTTCATTTTGATCTTGCCTTCAAGCGTAGGGGCCTCGATATCGGCACCAAGCGCGGCCTGTGGGAAGCTGATGGGCAACTCGCAGACCACTTCGTTATGCTGCCGCTCAAAAAGCGGATGCGCTCCCACCTGAATGGTGACATACAGGTCGCCGGCAATACCGCCGGCCGGTCCGGCTTCCCCTTCTCCACGCAGCTTGAGCCGAGAACCGGAGTCCACTCCACCGGGAATTTTAATCTGGAGGTTCGACGTTTTCCGCACCGCACCGGCACCCTGACACTCCGGACACGGGTCGGTCACCACTGCCCCCTGCCCACCGCACTGGTTGCACGTTCGGGCCACCGTAAAAAAGCCTTGTTGAAAACGCATCTGGCCACTGCCACGACAGGTGCCACACGTCTGTGGCCGCGTTCCTGGTTTCGCCCCAGTCCCCTGACAGGGCGCACACGTCGCCCGGCGCGGAATGGAAACGGTTTTTTCCGTCCCGAAGGCGGCTTCCTCGAAGGAGACCTCAAGACTATAACTGAGATCGCTCCCACGCGCCTGACGTCCAGCTCGGCCTCCACCGCCGAAGAAATCGCCAAAGATGTCACCAAAGATGTCTTCAAAGTTCGTTGAAAAGTCGAATCCTCCGTTAAATCCGCCCGCCCCTTGCTCAAATGCGGCGTGCCCAAAGCGATCATACTGAGCGCGCTTTTCTGGGTCGCTGAGTACTTGATAGGCCTCCGACAGGTTTTTGAATTTCTCTTCGGCCGCCTTGTCTCCAGGATTGCGGTCCGGGTGGTAGCGGAGCGCTGCTTTGCGATAGGCCTTCTTCAGTTCTTCTGCGCCTATGTCGCGGCCCACGCCCAACAGCTCGTAATAATCGGCTTTGCTTGCCATATCGACCTCTATTCCCTGATACTGAAGACCCCCACTCCTCCTCCAACTGTAGGAGAAGTGGGGGTCTTATGACAAGGGTCCCGAGAGACGGGGGGAATCTTACTTGACTTCTTCGAAGTCCGCGTCAACAACGTCGTCGTTCTTTTTTGCCTGGGCACTGTCCGTACCGGTGCCTGCCGACCCCTCGCCAGGTCCGGCTTGGGCACCTTGCGCCCCGGCTTGCTCCTGGGCCGCTTTTGCGTACATGGCTTCGGCCAGTTTATGCGAGGCCTGGGTCAACTCTTCCGTTGCCGCCTGCATGGCCTCGGTATCATCACCCTCCAGGGCTTTTTTGGCCTTGTCTAATGCGACCTCGATATTCCCGACCGTTTCGGCATCCGTTTCATCTTTGTGGTCGGCCAGGGATTTCTCGGTTGAATAGACCAACGCATCAAGCTGATTATGCGCCTCAATGCGCGCCTTTTTCTTCTGATCCTCTTCGGCGTGAGACTCGGCATCCCGAACCATATCCTGGATTTCTTCCTCGGACAGTCCACTGGAGGCCGTAATTTGAATCGATTGCTCTTTTCCGGTACCGAGATCCTTGGCGTTCACGTGGACAATACCGTTGGCGTCAATATCAAAGGTCACTTCGATTTGAGGGACACCGCGCGGAGCCGGCGGAATACCGCCAAGATTAAACTGTCCCAACAGCTTGTTGTCCGACGCCATTTCGCGCTCGCCTTGGTGCACACGAATCGTCACCTCCGGCTGACTGTCGGCCGCGGTTGAAAAGACCTGGCTCTTTTTGGTTGGAATCGTCGTATTTTTCTCAATCAACCGGGTGAAGACGCCACCCAGCGTCTCGATTCCCAAGGAGAGCGGCGTGACATCTAACAGGAGCACATCTTTCACATCACCGGTAAGCACCGCTCCCTGAATAGCGGCCCCGACGGCAACCACTTCGTCAGGATTCACACCTTTATGCGGCTCTTTTCCAAAAATCTTGGCCACCCGCTCCTGCACCGCGGGCATCCGCGTCATACCCCCAACCAGGACAACCTCATCGATCTGCTGAGCAGAGAGCCCCGCGTCTTTCAGGGCCGTGAGGCAGGGCCGATCCAGGCGGTTGAGCAGGTCGGCGCACAGCGCTTCCAGCTTGGCCCGCGTGAGCTTTATGGTCAAATGTTTCGGCCCGCTCTGATCCGCGGTAATGAAGGGCAGGTTGATCTCGGTCTCCACCGAAGACGACAGTTCACACTTGGCCTTCTCGCCTGCCTCTTTCAGCCGCTGCAAGGCCATCCGGTCGGTGCGTAGATCAACGCCCTGATCCTTTTTAAATTCATCGGCAAGATAGTCGATAATGCATTGATCGAAATCGTCGCCTCCCAGAAACGTGTCCCCGTTCGTTGCCTTAACCTCAAACACGCCGTCGCCGACTTCAAGGATGGAAACATCAAACGTTCCGCCTCCCAGGTCGAACACCACGATCTTTTCATCCTTCTTCTTGTCGAGCCCATAGGCCAGCGAAGCCGCAGTCGGCTCATTGATAATCCGCTGCACATTCAATCCGGCGATCCGACCGGCGTCTTTTGTTGCCTGCCGTTGAGAGTCGTTAAAATACGCAGGTACCGTAATCACCGCATCAGAAACCGTCTCGCCAAGATAATCCTCGGCCGTTTGTTTCATTTTCTGCAAGGTGAAGGCTGAAATCTCAGGTGCGCTGTATTGTTTTCCGCGGCTCTCAACCCAGGCATCGCCGCTCTCGGATTTGACCACCTGGTAGGGCAGCAGTTGTTTCGCCTTGTCCACCTCTTTATCTTCATAGCGGTGGCCGATGAGGCGTTTAATCGAAAAAATCGTATTTTCCGGATTGGTCACGGCCTGTCGTCGGGCAATCTGCCCAACGAGACGCTCGCCACTGTCGAAAAAAGCGACGACAGAAGGAGTCGTACGATTGCCCTCGGCATTCGTGATCACCGTGGGCTCACCACCTTCCATCACGGCCACAACGGAGTTTGTTGTTCCCAAATCAATCCCAATAACCTTTCCCATGCCTGTTCTCCTTATATCGAGAGCCCGCCCGCGCGACTCCCTTCGTACAGCATTTGTTAATCATCACCTCGCGCGTTGGCAACCGTTACGACCCTGATTCTTTCTCCCCTTCTTGCTGTGCCGGTGGCGCTGCTTTGGAAACGCTCACCATCGCCGGACGCAATAAACGGTCGTGCAGTTGATATCCGGACTGATGTTCGTCCAGCACGGTGTTTGGAGCGAGCTCGGTATTTTCGACCTGTGCCACTGCCTCATGCCGACTCGGATCAAAGGCCTCCCCCTTTGCTTTCACCCGGCTCACGCCGTGCCTGCCTATGGTGTCCAACAGCGACCGTAAGACCAATTCTACCCCTTCAACCAGGGCCTGACTGCCTTCGCTTCCCTTGGCGTGTGCAATTGCACGCTCCAGATTGTCGATGACGGGCAAGATATCGCGGAGCAGCGGCTCGCTGGCAAAACGCAGAGATTCGCTTTTCTCCCGCTGCATCCGACGTTTGAAATTTTCCAGTTCAGCCCGCTCCCTGAGCAACAGGTCGTCTTTCTCCTTGGCGAGCGCTTCTTGCACGACGAGTTGCGCCCGTACAAGAGTCAGTTCGTCAGGCGTATCCTGGTCGGCCTGCGCATCGTGTTCCGCGTGCTCACCTCCCCCTGCGGCTTCACTCCCTTGCCCTTCCAACTCATCCTGACGGTCTACTTGCTCTTGGCACGCACCTTTCCCATTCGCCGTCCCTGACGATTCTTCAAACGCTGTTTGGTCGGTCGTCTTCTCCTGTTCTTCTGGCTGATCGTTTCCCTGTTTTTCCATACATTCCCTCATTCTCCTGGCTCTTCCGCCGGACTCTTCTCACCGTCCTCATTTGTTCGCTTTTTCATGTGTTTATGGTAGGGAAGATAGAGAAGTTGCAGGAAATCTAAGAATCACTCCCTGGACTGTCAAGCCACAAATGCAAGAAGAACGGACCCCCGCTATTGTTCTGCGTACGCGAGTACACGGAGAGTCGGACAAGATCGTCACCTTCCTCACTCAGGACTGGGGGAAGATCACCGGGATTGCAAAGGGGGCAAAACGCTCACGCCGACGTTTTGTCAACGTCCTTGAACCCTTCACCCATATTCACCTCAGATTTCGGCCGAGTCGTTCTGATGACCTGGCCTTTATCCTGGGCTGCGAGCTTGTTCAGACGTTCCGCCGTCCGAGTCAAGATATCCACCGCTTTGCGCTGGCCAGCTACATGGTTGAACTGACGGACGTTATGGTGGCTGGACGGGAAGCCGGTCAGGAGATCTATACGCTTCTCTTGCACGGTTTAGTCTCGCTTGAAGAGTCGTCCCCGCTCCCGGCCTTGTTTCTCCCGGCTTTTGAGTTGCGACTCCTGGTTGAGGTTGGCTATGCCCCAAACCTGAATTCCTGTTGCGTCTGTGGCACCTCCCTCCCACTGTGCACAGCGGACGGACCGGCGCTGCTTTTCTCTCCGAGTCTCAGCGGCCTGTTGTGTCCTCAGTGCGATACGCGGGGAGGCGCAACGTTTCGCCTTGCTCCTGAAACGCTCAGCCTGCTCCAGACTTGGCTCGCACGTGAGCACTTGCCCGACGCGTGCTCTGATGGCAAATCGCCACGGATTTACCAGGAAACACGCTCGCTTGTGTCACGTCTTTTGGCTCAACATTTGCCCCGACCTCTCAAATCCCTCGCCTTTCTTGAGCGAGTCGATGTTTCGCCCGTATCCTCTGTCTCGAGCTCCGCCGCTGGCGTTGATGACACGCAGAGTCGGTCATAGGGCAGCCCGCCTAACTCAGACTAGACCTCCACCCGTTATGACAGATAGAATTATGGTCAGACAAACGTCATAATGAGTCACCTATGGATACCAACACACAAAACGGGCTGCAAAAGCAGCAGAAACGATCACGGCGCAAACGATATGTCTACTCCTTCGGTGCCGGCCAAGCCGATGGGAGGGCCAGCCTCAATTGGCTTCTCGGTGGCAAGGGCGCAAATCTGGCGGAAATGGCCGAACTTGGTCTGCCCGTTCCACCTGGTATGACAGTCACGACCGAAGTCTGTAACTATTACTATACCTATGGCCATACCTATCCGCCGGAACTCTCGCAGCAGGTGCGGACGGGTTTGCGACGGGTCGAAAAAATTATGGATCGTCGCTTTGGAAACGCGACCAATCCCCTGCTCTTATCGGTCCGGTCGGGCGCCCGGGTTTCCATGCCCGGCATGATGGATACGGTGCTGAACCTCGGCCTCAACGATAAGACCGTCCATGGACTCATTCAGCAGTCCGGCAACCCGCGTTTTGCCTATGACTGTTACCGCCGCTTCGTTCAGATGTACGGAGATGTCGTGCTCGGCCTCAAGCCGCAATCAAAGACCGAGCGGGATCCCTTCGAGCGGATTATCGAGGAGAAAAAGGCCGCACGAGAGATCAAGCACGACACCCAATTCACGGCCGAGGACCTTCAAGCCCTCGTTTCCGCATTCAAGGGTCTGATTCACGAGCGGTCGGGCATCCCGTTTCCCGATGATCCCCACGATCAACTCTGGGGCGCGATCGGCGCGGTGTTCAGTTCGTGGAATAATGCCCGAGCGGTCACGTATCGCAGGCTGGAAAACATCCCGGACGAATGGGGCACTGGGGTCACGATTCAGGCCATGGTGTTTGGGAATCTGGGAGATGACTGTGCCACCGGCGTCGCCTTCACCCGCGACCTGTCCACCGGTGCAAACGAGCTGAACGGCGATTTTTTGATTAACGCCCAAGGGGAGGATGTCGTTGCCGGTATCCGAACGCCCCAGCAGATTACCCTCTCGGCGTCACGCCTGCGCGCCCAGCGGGAAGGATGCTCAGAAGAGGAGCGGAAAGAACGCTATCCGGCTCTGGAAGAGCAGATGCCGGACTGCTTTGAGCAATTGAAAGCGATCGCTCATACGCTCGAAGCGCATTACAGCGACGTCCAAGATATTGAGTTCACCTCAGAGCACGGCCAGTTGTGGATGCTCCAGACCCGAACGGCCAAGCGGACGGCAGCCGCTGCCGTCCAGGTCGCCGTGGATATGGTGTACGAAAGTCTCATTAATGAGGAGCAGGCCATCCTGCGGGTCGCACCCGCCCAGCTCGATCAGTTGCTCCATCCCATTCTTGACCCTGAGGCCCCAAAGGAGCTCATCGCCCGTGGCCTGCCCGCGTCTCCAGGGGCGGTCAGCGGGGAAGTGGTCTTCTCTGCGGAGGATGCCGAAGCCGCGGCACGGGCCGAACGACAGGTCATCCTGGTTCGGATTGAAACCTCGCCGGAAGACATCAATGGCATGAATGCCGCAGAAGGCATCCTGACTACGCGAGGCGGGGCCAGCTCACACGCCGCCCTGGTGAGTCGGGGTATGGGCAAGTGTGCTGTCGTCGGCTGCGAATCGCTGGAAATTGACTATGCTCAGCAAACCTTCCAGGTGCGCGGAACAGACCTGGTCCTGCGCGCCGGGGACCTCATTACCCTGGACGGCTCAACCGGAGCAGTCTTCCGGGGTCGGGTACCGACCAGCGCCCCCCGCATGGAAAGCCCGTCCTCCAAAGCCCTGATGACCTGGGCGGACCGCCTGCGCCGCCTGCGTGTCCGCGCCAATGCCGATACCCCGCGCGATGCGCAAGTGGCACGCTCCTTTGGCGCCGAAGGTATTGGCCTGTGTCGCACCGAACATATGTTTTTTGAGGGCGATCGTATCGATGCCGTTCGAGAGATGATCCTGGCCGATACGACGATCGGCCGTATTCGTGCCTTGGAAAAAATTGTTCCGATGCAAAAGGCGGACTTTATTAGCATTTTACGCGCCATGGAGGGGTTACCGGTCACAATCCGCCTCTTTGATCCGCCACTGCACGAATTTCTACCGCAGACGGATAAAGACCTGGAGGAGTTGGCCGACAAGCTCCACGTCCCTGTGGCACGTCTCCATACCAAACGGAGCGTGTTGTACGAACTGAACCCGATGTTAGGACATCGGGGCTGTCGGCTGGGCATCACTTTTCCGGAAATCTATGAAGCCCAGGTGACGGCGATTATGGAAGCGGCCTGTGAGCTGACGCGGTCCGGCATTACCGTTCTGCCCGAGATCATGGTCCCCCTTGTCGGCCATAAGCGTGAACTGGAAATTTTACGCAAGCGGATTGCCCACGTTTGTGCCGAGGTCATCGCCTCTCAGGGCGCCACGCCGCAGTATTCGATCGGAACCATGATCGAGGTGCCCCGAGCCGCCCTGCGAGCCGATCATATTGCCGCGGCCGCCGACTTCTTTTCATTTGGGACAAACGATTTGACACAGATGACGCTCGGACTGAGCCGGGACGATTCTGGGAAATTTCTCCCCGACTATGTCTCGCAAGGCATCTTTCCCCAAGACCCGTTTGGGTCGCTCGACCTGGATGGCGTGGGCGAACTGATGGCCGCCGCCGTCAAAAAAGGACGGGCCGTCAGAGAGGGGTTGAAAATCGGCATCTGCGGCGAACATGGCGGAGACCCCGCTTCGGTCGAGTTCTGCCACAACATCGGCCTGGACTATGTGTCCTGTTCGCCCTATCGCGTGCCGATTGCGCGTCTCGCTGCGGCCCATGCCGTCCTGAAGGAGCAGATGGCGAACGAGCGGCGGCCTTCGCGCAAGGAGCCAGCCAAATCATCGGGTGCTATCCTGGCGGAAGGGTGAACCCATCAGGGCTCTCGTAGCGATCCGTATTCTCTCACACACCGGGATTTCTTTTCGGCATGGCCACCTTGAGCGTGAATGGGGAAACCCGGGTCATCGGGATTTTCGGCGATCCCATTGCCCACACCCGCTCGCCGGCCATGCATAATGCTGCCTTCCGAGCGCTGGGCCTGCCGTATATTTATATCCCCTTCTGCGTCCCTTCTGCTACGCTCGGGAAAGCCACCGCCAGTATTCGTGCTCTCAATCTTGTCGGGACCAATGTCACCGTTCCCCACAAGGAAAAAATTGTTCGCTATCTGGATGAGCTCAGTCCAGCGGCCCGCCTGTATCGAGCAGTCAATACGGTCATCAATCGGCACGGCACGCTCTATGGAGAGAATACGGATGGGCAAGGATTTTTACGCTCGCTCTCAGAATGCAACCGTTCAGTCCAAAACCGCGAGGTTGTGCTGATTGGCGCAGGTGGGGCAGCCCGGGCCGTTTTGGTTGCACTCATTCAGGCGGACAGCGCGCATATCACCATCGTCAACCGTACACCGGCCAATACGAAAAAGCTGATACGCGCATACCAATCGCTAGGCACGACACGGCTCGCGTCAGCCCCTCTGGAGGCACTCCAAGACCCTACCCTCATGAAACGTACGGCTCTCGTTGTGAATAGTATCCCGCTCGGCCTCCACAACCACACTTTCCCGGCTCTCGACTACGGAGCAACACCGCGCAGATGTCTCTTTTATGATTTAGTCTACAGTCCTCAGCCGCCGGTCTTCTTGCAGCGCGCTCACCACGCCCAGCGCCCGACGCTGGACGGACGCCGCATGCTGTTACATCAAGGCGCCCTCGCCTTTGAGCTCTGGACCGGCCACCCTGCCCCACTCAGGGTCATGTCAAACGCGTTAACCCGGTCGCTCACCGTCTCGGCGTAAGTGACCTGTGCGTACGCTCGCCCGCTGAGCTTCCTCGTCGGCCCAGGGGTTGAGCTCCGCTTAACATCTACGCTACCGTTTTTCCTCTATTACGATCTGAGTGTCATCCCTTTTATCCGGAGAGCAATCTTCATGGCCATCTTTCGCTGGCAAGGAGTCGGGCCGAACGGGGAAACGATAAAGGGCGAAATGGACGCCCCGAACGCGTCTGCGGTTGCGGCCCGTCTTCGCCTTCGGCGTATCCGTCCATTCCCTGATCGCATCCGTATCAAAGGCAGGGGCCTTGAGAGAGAATTCCACCTTCCGGGATTCGGGGAGAAGATCAAACAACGGGACGTGGTCGTTTTCACCCGTCAGCTGGCGACCATGATTGACGCCGGACTGCCCATTGTGCAGGCGCTCGACCTCTTGGCCCAGCAAACGGAAAACAAAACCTTCTCTGGGGTCATTGCCTCACTCAAACACGATGTCGAAAGTGGCTCGGCGCTTGCGGAGGCCCTGACCAAACATCCCGCCGTCTTTGACGAACTCTATACCAATATGGTCTCGGCCGGTGAGATGGGAGGGATGCTCGATACCATTCTTGTCCGCCTTGCCGCGTATATGGAAAAAGCGGTGAAACTGAAGGCGAAAATCAAAAGCGCCATGATTTATCCCATTAGCGTGATCGGCATCGCCGTGCTCGTGACCGCCCTGCTCCTTGTTTATGTCATCCCCGTCTTTGGTGAGATGTTTGCCAGCTTTGGCGAGGAGTTACCGCTCCCCACCCAAATCGCAATCAATCTGAGTTCCGTCGTGATCGCCTATTTCTGGTATATGCTTGCGGGGATTGTTGGGATGACCATCGGTATCCGTGCCTATTACAGGACGGAACGTGGCCGACAAATGCTTGATGGCCTGGTGCTCAGGTTGCCTATTGTTGGTGGCATTTTTCGGAAAACGGCGATCGCTCGGTTCACCCGGACACTCAGTACTTTAGTCTCATCCGGGGTCCCCATTCTGGACGCGCTAGCCATCACCGGAAAGACTGCGGGGAATAAAGTCGTTGAAAATGCCGTTTTGGCTGCCCGCCAGAGCATCAGCGAAGGAAAAACCCTGGCTGACCCACTCATCAGAAGCCAAGTCTTCCCTCCAATGGTCTGTCAAATGGTTCAGGTTGGAGAGACGACCGGCGCGTTGGACACAATGCTCTCTAAAATTGCCGATTTTTACGATGATGAGGTCGATACCGCAGCCTCGAATCTGACGACGCTCGTGGAACCCGTCGTCATTCTGTTTCTCGGCATCGTCATCGGCGGCATTATTGTCTCGATGTATCTACCCATATTCCAGCTTGGCTCGATTCTTAATTAGAAGAGGCTTGATTTACTCGCTCATATTCGGAATATACTGAGCCGAAGAACTGGCTCTCGGGGTACGACTCTGGAGAGGAAGAACATCATGCTGAAAAATAACGCCGCAGGGTTTACGCTCATCGAACTGCTCGTTGTTGTCGCCATCATTGGTATTTTAGCGGCGATTGCCATTCCTCAATTTGCCTCTTATCGCGCTCAGGCTTTTTGCGCCCGGGTGGAATCGGACGTGAGGAATACCGTCACGACCCAAGAGGCCACCTATGCAGCGGATCAGGCTTATGACCCTACGGTGACAATCGAAAGTGATGACGTCACCATCACCGTGACGGATAACACCACCAGCGTCGATGTGACGGGCACGCACGCAACCTGTACGAGGGGGACCTTTACTTTCAGCGGCAGCACCGGCGAATATGCTTGGGTTCCCTAAAACCCCCTCCGTTTTCTCCACAGGCAGAGATGGATAGCGTTGCGGACGGCTCGGAAGAAACGATACGGAGAATACGGACCTAACGCCGTGCATCAGCCACAAGCGTCCGCGCCTCTTCTGACCCAATGGCGTACTGCTCGGCGCAGAATTCACAGGCGGCCGAGATCCGGCCCTCTTTCTCAAGCAGCCTTTCTACTTCTTCCGCACCAAGCGCAACCACAATACTCTGCACACGTTCGCGCGAACATCGGCACGCAAAGCGAACCGGCATTTCGTCCAGGAGCGTTGGCGAAAAATTGGCGAGCACCTGACTCAAGATGTCCCACGCAGCGAGTCCGTCACGCACCATCTGGCTGACCGGCCTGGCCTGGGCCACTGCCTCCTCTATACGCGCCAGCGTCGCGTCCTCCGCATCTGGCATGGCTTGGATGATGAAGCCACCGGCAGCAGAGACGACTTCGTCAGGCTGGACAAAGACCCCCAGGCTCACCGCAGAAGGCACTTGTTCAGAGGTCAGCAAATAGTTGGCAATATCCTGACCGATTTCTCCCGACACGATCGGCAGCACGGAACGATAGGGCTCTTTATCCCAGTGCTGCCGTCGCACAACGGCCATGGTTCCCTTTCCGACAACCCCGCCAACATCCAACTTGCCGTTTTTGATGGGAAGGTGAGCTCGGGGTTGATAGACAAACCCACGGACTTCGCCTCTGGCATTGGCATCGATCACCACCCCTTGGAGGGGCCCGCTGCCCATGAACTGAATAGAGAGTTGCTCCTCCTCTTTCATCATACTGCCAATGAGCAGTCCCGCAGTCATGACACGTCCGAGGGCGGCAGTCGCTGTGGGCGCAGTCTGATGACGACCCCGGGCTTCTTCTGCAACGCCAGTGGTCACGACGGCCACGGCCCGGATGGTATTGTGTGCAGCCGTTGCCCTTACGAGCACATCAGCAGGAGTCGAACGATACATGATAGGGTCGGACTCTTACGCTGAGGCGGACTGTCTTTTTTTTCTGGCAGAAGACTGCTGACGGGAATACATGTCTAATGGAACGGTCTCTACGACCTCAAGTCCGTATCCCGGCAGGCTGACTAAACGGCGCGGAGAGTTCGTTAAGAGTCGCATCTTGCGGACACCCAAATCCCGTAAAATCTGGGCACCGATGCCATAATCCCGAAAATCTCGAATCTGGGAACCCGGATTCGTACTCGCCTGCTCCGCGCTTGTGTTGGTGTGTTTATCCGCCCGACTCGTATCACGGAAGAGTTGCTCCCCCTGACCGCCTTGTCGCAAGTAGAGAATAACCCCCTTTCCCGCTGCGGCGATCATGGCCATGGACTGCTGCAGGAGGGCGCTGGTATTCCCAAAGGTATAGCCGAAGACGTCTCCCGGCACGTACTCAGCGTGCGGTCGAACAAGCACCGCTTCATCCGGGTCGATCTCGCCTTTAACCAGCACAAAATGCTCGGCCTCATCCACATCGCTAGTATAGACGTGGGCCGTGAATTCCCCCCCATACTGGGTTGGCAGACGGGCCTCGGCAACCCGATGGACTAAGGAGTCATTTTCAAGACGATAATGGATAAGATCGGCAATCGTGGCGATTTTTAGCCCGTACTCAACGGCAAATTCTTCCAGGTCGGGCAGACGGGCCATGGTCCCGTCCTCTCGCATAATCTCACAAATGATCCCGGAAGGGTCGAGGCCGGCCAAGCGGGAGAGGTCAACCGAGCCCTCGGTCTGTCCGGTGCGGACCAGAACGCCTCCCCTCCGTGCGCGCAACGGGAAGACATGGCCGGGGACGACAAAATCTTCTGGACGCGCGTCCTTCCGGGTGGCTGTCAGAATGGTGGTGGCGCGGTCCTCCGCCGAAACCCCCCGAGTCACCCCCCTTCGGGCGTCAAAAGACATGGTAAAGGCCGTCCCCAGAGGAGCCGTGTTCTTGGCCACCATCATCGGCAACCCGAGGGCGTCAATACGTTCTTCGGCCATGGGCATACAGATCAACCCACGCCCGAGCTTTGCCATAAAGTTAATGGCTTCGGGCGTCACCTTTTCTGCGGCCATGCACAGATCACCCTCGTTCTCCCGATCTTCGTCATCCATGAGGATGATCATGCGTCCGGCCCGAATTTCTTCGATCGCTTCCTGGATCGAGGCGATATGCGGGCTCTTATGATCGGGGGCACTCGAAGTGACCGAAAACATAACCGTCCTCTCTTCTCAACTCCGTTCGTCCTGAGCGCCCTTCGACTTCAGGCGCACTACGCCTTACGCTCAGGACCGACGGCTCTCCCCCCGTTCGTGCTGCGCGTAGCGTAAGCGAAGTCGGAGCGCGTTCTTACAAGAGCTTATAACTGGTGTCCTGACAATCTGTAAAGTAGCCGAATGCGCCCCATATGACCCCTCAGACTTGACCGTCCGATAAGCGGCAGATACATAGCATATACACCTGTCTGTGGAGGGGCAGACAAAGTCGCGAACAGAGGGCTCTGGAGCACGCTGAGAGCAGGGGAACGTGGTTCCAGACAGGGCGTTTCATAGTAAGGAGAGGGCTTATGCCAAACGTAACAATCCAAGGGCCGATTGACCTACGCCAGATCATTATCCGTCGGCCAGAGATGTTTCTCCGCGATCCGGATGGCATTAAACGCGTCAGCGAGTACTATATTAATACCGAGTGTACCAAACTCCTGCTCGAAGCGCTCGTTATCGAACCAGGGAAAAAGCAACAGTTTTTTATCCAGGTGTGCAAAAAGAGTAACGGAGCCATGGTTCGCCTTGAGCCGACTTCTCCGGTGGAAAAAACGGTTGGCGTCAAGCGCCTGATGGGACAAGTCGCATATGCTATCCGCTCCCTTTATCCGGGCGCGCACTATGCGAAGACGAACATTGCGGAACATCTCCCAGACAATGAGGGGATGAAGAATTCTTCCCGGGGCGGGAAGAAGCTTCGCGCCGTCGCCTAAATCTGTCCCCAGGGAAACGTCTGAACAGGAGGCGCTTCGGCCAGACTCGCGAGTTTGGCAGGCTTCCCCCTTTGCCTTGCTCTATCAGCCTCCATTGACCCTAGGGACGCCGTGCGTCTCGCCCAGATTCCCGGCTTTCCCATCAGAATCAGCCCAGGGTCGCACGCCCTTTCCACCTGCAGCCAGGATACCCACAGGCCCGAGGGAAGCTCATAGTCAGACTAAGGGAAAACAAACAGGCTGCGCCCCCAGGCGGTTAAGGCCAAGCCGACCTTGAAGGGAGTGGGCAGAGTCACCCGCTGTTGGAAAACCTTGAATTGCTGCGACGCAATTCTTTTGAGCAGTCCATGGTAGATGAGCCGCATCGCTTCTGCAGCAACAAGAGAGCGGCGATCTTGACGGTCCAATAAGCTGACCGCCCGATTGTAATACTCCTGAGCGCGTCGGCTCTCGAACGTCATCAGTTTCAGAAATGTCGCATTATACTCATGATTCAGAAGTTCCTGCTCCGGGTATTGAAACCGGTCCAGGTCTGCAAGCGGCAGGTAAATCCGACCCCGCTCGGCGTCTTCGCCCACATCCCGCATAATATTTGTCAGTTGAAACGCGATACCCAGATTAATGGCGTAGTCGCGTGCTTGCGGTGATTGGTAGCCGAAAATTTCTATGCAGACGAGGCCGACCAAAGAGGCTACCCGGTAGCAGTATTCATATAATTCTGGGAACGTCTGGTAGCGGGTCCGGCTGAGATCCATGGCCACGCCATCGATAATGCCGGCCAAGTGTTCCTGCTGAATGGGAAAACGCCGCACCGCATCGGCCAAGGCCCGCGAAATAGGATGACGCGGATTCCCCTCGTAGCAGCAGACGAGTTCCTCTCGCCACGTGTCCAGGAGTTGAGCGAGGCGCGCTTTTCGGTTCTGCGGTTGTTTCTCGTCAACGGGGGAGAGATCCTGGTCCGCGATATCATCCACGAACCGACAAAAGGCGTACAGCGCACAAAGCGCATTATGCCGCTCCCGGGTCAGGAGCCGAAACGCATAGTAAAAATTCGACGAACTGCGCTGGGTAATATCACGGCAATAGGCGTACGCATCCGCGAGCGAGCCAGCCCCCGGTGAGGGCGAGAGTCCTGCCGCAGGCCGCTCCTGAAACCTGCCGGCGTCCTCACTCA
>JAJDZM010000301.1 GCA_022824615.1 Candidatus Binatia bacterium
CCCCGCTCCCCTGCGCCGTGCCTGTTTGCGACAGGGGCCAGGAGTGCGGGCTTCCAGCCCGCAAGCGGCCAAGATGGCCGCTCTCCCAGGCAGCGGGAGGGCGAGCGGCCCGAGGCGGGGCCGCCGGACCGGTCCCGGGAGGCTCACGCCACAATACGCATCACACGTCCCTTGGGGAGAGGGCCAGGGTGAGGGGTATCTGTGTCCCGCTCAGACCCGGATATAAGAGCCCGGCACCGCCATGCCGGCGCATGCTTCCGGATGCAGCATCTCGGCGAGAATTTCCGCGCTCTCCACAATACGCGGACCGGGCCGGTTATAATAGGCATTGCCGTCCGCCACATATACCCGGTTCTGTTGCACGGCCGGGAGGGCTTGCCAGTCCGGATGGGCCGTCAGTTGCGGTAGGTCTGCCTGCGACTGCGGGATTTTGAAGCCGCACGGAGTGATAACGATGACCTCCGGCTGGTAGGCAACCAGGGCCTCCCAGGTCAGCGTCGGTGTATGCGCACCGGCCTCAACCAGGCCATATTCCCCACCCGCAATATCCACCAGTTCGGGAATCCAGTTGCCGGCCACCATGAGGGGATCGAGCCATTCCAGACAGGCCACGCGCGGACGGGGTAAATGTCGGGTTTTTTGCGTGATTTTCTGGAGCCGTTCTTTCGCGTCCTTGACCAGTGCTTCCGCAGCTTTTTCTTGATCCGTGGCTTGGGCGACCCGCTGGATATCCGTCCAGATAGCGTCGAGTTTCTCCGGTCTGAGCGAAACGACGGTCACGTCCCGTGTCAGAAAACACTGCACGGCGTTTTCGACCTCGGGCAGGGAAACGGCACACACCTCACACTGCTCCTGGGTCACGATAAGGTCCGGCTTCAGTCGTTGTAATGCCTCGGTTTGCAGACGGTAGACGCTCAACCCCTCCTGCACAATCTCGCGGACGCGATTATCGATGTCACTGCTGGTTCCGTGGGGATCAAGTTTGGGTTCGGTCAGGACGGGAAGCCCGATAACGTCCGAGGGATAGTCACACTCGTGAGAGACGCCGACGAGATGCTCGCGCAGACCCAGCGCGCAGACAATTTCCGTACTGCTGGGCAGGAGTGAGATAATGCGATCTATCATAGGCTTGTCCGCTCCTTTACTGGCATGTCTTTATAGCCGTTGCGTTGCGGTCAGGGAACGGCTACAAAAATTCCCGGACGGGCAACCACAGGGGGATTGCCCCTACATTCATTATCCCCTCGCCCCTTGGGGGAGAGGGCTAGGGTGAGGGGTCCCGGCCCGGACATTACGTATGGAAACACGCACCGTCTATATTGAGACCTACGGCTGTCAGATGAATATCGCTGACACCGAACTCATTCTGGGCTTGTTGAAACCGCAGGGATACGAAGCTACGCCTAGGCCGGAGGGCGCCGATGTTATTCTGCTGAATACCTGCGCGATTCGGGAGCATGCGGAAGAGCGTATCATCGGGCGACTGGGTGATCTGGTGAAACATAAAGCCCGGAAGCCGGGTGTTGTCCTGGGGCTCACCGGCTGCATGGCCCAGCACCATCGGGATGCTCTGCTTGATAAAGCCCCCTTTCTTGATCTGGTGCTGGGACCGGATGCCTATCGTAACCTGCCGGCTTTGCTGGCGCAGGAAAGTGTCGATGAACCGCTGGTGTCCGTCCGCCTCGACCGGGATGAAACCTATGCCGATATTGCGCCCGCGCGCGGGGAAGGCGTGCGAGCATGGGTAACGATCATGCGGGGCTGCGACAAGTTCTGTACCTTTTGTATCGTGCCCTACGTCCGCGGGCGGGAGCGCAGTGTACCCGCGTCGGCGTTGTTGGACCAGGTCCGCGCGCTTGCCGACCAAGGGTATAAAGAAGTCGTCTATCTGGGCCAGACCGTCAACGCCTATCGGGATGGCGAGGTCGATTTTGGCCGACTCCTGCGCCAGACCGCGCGCATCGATGGGATTGAGCGGATTCGTTTTACCTCGCCGCATCCGTCCGATATGGATGCCGGTGCAATTGACGCCATGGCGACCTGTGACAAAGTTGTCCCGTATCTCCACTTGCCGCTCCAGGCGGCCTCGAATCGGGTCCTGGAGCGTATGGAACGGGGCTACTCGATCGAGGAATATGCCGCTCTTGTGGACCGGCTGCGCGCAGCCATCCCCCACCTGGCCTTGTCGACGGATATTATTGTCGGCTTTCCGGGCGAAGAGGAAGACGATTTTCGTGCAACCTACGACTTTATGGCGGAGGTCCGCTACGATTTTGCCTTTATGTTCAAGTATTCGGCCCGCGAGGGGACACGGGCCTATAAGTGGGACGAGACGCTCTCGGAAGCGGAAAAGGGGCAGCGTTTACAGGAGATTATCCGCCTGCAGGAAGGCATTGGGGCAGAGATCAACCGGCAGCGGGTAGGTCAGACCGTCGAGGTTCTGATTGAAGGGCCGGCCAAGAAGCAAAAAGATTGGCTCGCGGGCAAAGACCCGCAGTTCAAAACGGTGGTCTTCCCCGGCAACGGAGCCCGGCCCGGCGACCTAATGCCGGTCCGGGTGACCTCTGCCAACGCCCATACCCTGGTGGGCGCGGCGCATAACTGAGTTCTCCGTTCATGCTGAGCCTGTCCTGAGCCCCGTCGAAGGGCGTAGCAAGGCGAAATCGAAGGACTGGATGCCGGGTCAAGTCCGGCATGACGAAGGCGGAGCGGTGTGACCGCAGCCTATCGTAAACTGCACTAGAAGAGCACGTGGCTGACGATATAGATGGTGAGGCCGACCAAGCTCTTCGACAGTCTCGCAGCACATGACGAACGAGAAGAGCACCACCAACCCGACGAGGAGGACAACAAGGAGGGACAGGGCCGCCATCTATTCACTGAGCCGTGTTTCAGTTTCCAAGAGCTTCAGACATAGTCCACGTATCTTCTCAAGCTCGTGGAAAAACTCACGTTGCGCCTCTTCCGCCTCCAAGCTCTCAAAAAGATCGGGCAACTGCACCCCGTGACTCATAATCGCGTTGGCCTCCCTGTTCCGTAGATGCTTGCGCACGTAGAGACAGTTGTCGGCATGGTAGAAGCGCTGAATGGCGTCAGTCGGACTCAAGACCCCGCTGGCTAAGGATTGTATCAGGCCCAGATTCAACAAGGAGAAGAGTTCGAGTTGATCTTTCGGGTCACTCCCCGCCTCTGACAGAACGACGCGGAAGGAATGGTGTGATCTCATAATTACTCCCGTCATAGGAAAAACTTGACACCGGCTACAGCGCCCGACTCGTGCTCAAAATAATGTACTTCGCCAGAGTTGCCCGATTTGATGACCTTTCGCCAACGTCCGGGCCGTAAACGACGCAGTTCTCGCAACACGGCACTGTTTCGTACAGGATACTTGAGGGTACGCCCTCTAATCGGTCGCCAGTCTATGGGTACTGATCCCGATGAATAGACATTTGGATAGAGGTTGAGAGGCATTTATTGTTTCGACTTGGTCATGAATGCTCGTACTGCTGTCTGCGGCCCTCTGTATCCTTTCATCCTGCGTAGTCATTTTGAGGTGGCGCAACCCATGGTTGACGCCGGCTGGATATGGGCAATCAACCTTTTTCTTTTCTTGGCCAAGGCGCGAAAGTCACATTCGACCTGAAGGCCGTGCCAGAACTCGTCAGACTGACCGAAGAACGCACCAAAGCGGATGGACATCGCCGGCGTAATGGAGCGTTTGCCGTGAACAATTTCGTTGATGGCTCGTGGGGCAACCCCGATTGCGCGAGCCATGGCATTCTGCGAAATACCCATTGGCTTGAGATATTCCTCAAGAAGAATCTCGCCAGGCGTAATAGAGCTTTGCATTAGCAAGTATTCCTCTTTCAGTTTGCCAGAACACCGCTCCCGATTCGAGAGGAATACTTCGACTTCGCTGGCGCTACGCCCTTTGACGGGGCTCAGGACAGGCCCAGCCTGAATGGAGGCCGGGTAGGTTCGGAAACACTCCGCCTAATCCAACAGCTCCAGCACCTTCTCCGATGGCCTGGCGATGACCGCCTTTTGATCCCTGATAATAACCGGTCGCTGCATCAACTCAGGATGCTGGAGTAAGACCTCGACCACGGCCTCGCGCGTCACATAGTTGTCCGCGTTCAGCCCGAGTTCCTTGAATTTTTTATCCTTACGGACCAGTTCCGCGGGCTCATCCGGTAACAGGTCCAGAAAACGTTCAAAGTCTTCCCGACCGAGGGGGCTCTTGAGATACTCAATCACGTCGAACTCGACGCCGCGCTCCTGCAAAATATCGAGCGCTCCGCGTGACTTGCCTCAACCAGGATTGTGATACACAACGAGTTCTGCCATAGCGTCAACCTCCTTCAGACCGCCAGCTTACCGAGTTGGGGGCCGGACGGCTAGACCGGATTGGCAACGGACCCGACCGCCGGTTACAATTCCCGTATGGATACTCAAAAAACCTGGCAATTTGTCGAATCCACCTGGGATAACAGTATTATCCCCACCCTGACGGAATACCTGGCCATCCCCAACCAGTCTCCGGCCTACGACCCGGACTGGCAGACGAACGGCTATCTGGACCAGGCTGTTGAACTCATCGCCGGCTGGATTCGCGATCAAGCGATTCCCGGTCTGAGCCTTGAGGTGGTCCGGCTTGCAGGCCGTACGCCCTTACTCTTTATCGAGATTCCGGGCGATTCGTCCGGGACCGTGCTGCTCTACGGTCACCTGGACAAGCAACCGCCCATGGACGGCTGGCATGAGGGGCTCGGCCCGTGGCAGCCGGTGCTGAGAGACGGCAAACTGTACGGGCGTGGAGGTGCCGACGATGGCTACGCGGCCTGTGCCTCCCTGACCGCCATTGCGGCACTCAAGCGCC
>JAJDZM010000071.1 GCA_022824615.1 Candidatus Binatia bacterium
GGAGACCGCCATGCATCGCGACCAATTCAAGTTCCTCGACAATTGGCTGGCAGGGCCGAATCGGAAGCCCTTGATCGTTCGCGGCGCCCGGCAAGTCGGCAAATCCACCTTGGTGCGCCTGTTCGCTGAACGCTGTGGCCGGCCCTTGGTGGAGGTCAACTTGGAGCGTCATCCCGACTTGGGCCCGGCCTTCGCCCGCAGCGATCCGGCCTATCTGCTGAACGTGCTTGAAGCGCTGCCGGGCGTTGGTCCGATCAGCCCCGATGGCCTATTGTTCCTTGACGAAATCCAAGCTGTGCCGGAGTCCATCCCGGCGTTGCGCTACTTTCGGGAGGACATGCCCGAGCTTCCCGTGCTAGCGGCAGGCTCGCTCCTGGACTTCGCCCTTGCCGACCACGCATCGCCCATGCCGGTGGGCCGCATTGGCTACCTGCACATGGGCCCGATGACATTCACCGAACATCTCGAAGCCGTTGGCGCAGAGGGCCTCGCCCGCGCCATACGAACGTTCGAGATTGAGCGTGGTTTGGACCCGGCGATCCACAACCGCCTCATGGCGGCCTTGAGGACCTACTTCTTCACCGGCGGCATGCCGGAAGCCGTTGAGTCGTTCGCGCGTTCGGGGCGTCTGCGCAACATCGCGGAGGTGCATAACGCCATCATCGACACCTACCGGGAGGACTTCCCCAAGTACGTTGGCTCACAGGGGTTGGCCGGCATGGTCAACGTGTTCAACTTCGCGGCTCGCAATGTCGGACGGAAGGTGAAGTACGTCCACGTCTCCACGGAGGATACGGCGGCGGCGACCAAGGCGCGCATTGAGCTCCTATGCATGGCGCGGGTCCTCGCCAAGGTGGTGCGCAGCCACTGCAACGGCCTGCCCCTGCAGGCGGAAGCCGACCCGCGGGCGTACAAGCTGCTGTTCATGGATATTGGTTTGATGAACGCTGTATGCGGCTTGGGCTGGACGGGGATCGAGCGGATGGACCAAACCCGGCTCGTCAACGAAGGCGCCATGGCCGAGCAGTTTATCGGCCAGCACCTCCAAGCCCTGCTGGCCGCTTCAGCCAACCGCGAGATCAGCTACTGGTTGCGCGAGGGCCGGTCCGCGAACGCGGAAGTGGACTATGTCGCCGCCTTCGATGGCCGCATCGTGCCCATCGAGGTCAAGGCGGGCGCCAGCGGCAGCCTGAAGTCCCTGCACCAATTCGTCGCCGAAAAAGCCGTGCCTCTCGCCGTTCGCTTCGACGCGACGCCACCGTCGACGCAAGAGGTCCGGACCCGAGTGCAGCGCGGCGGAACGCAAGCCGAAGTGGCCTATCGCCTGATCTCACTGCCGCTCTACCTAGTGGAACGGTTGCCGGCGCTAGTTGCTGACACCCGCTCGCCGCAGCGGCTGTGAGGGGTCGGCATTGCGCGCCATGGCGCCGACGTGCGGCGTCGGGATACAACGGCGCATAACTGATCTCCGCAAAACTCCTTGGCTTCGATTTCATGATTGTGGGATAACCGCCCTGTCCTGGACCAGCAGTTTAACATCCACAGCGTACGCCGATCACACCAGGACACCAACCGCATCAATATCTCGCAAATCGATACCCGGTTGGTACTTTCATCTCAACCGCAGAACCGCTTTATTCGTCCTATCCCTCCATGTCAACCAGTTTGTATTCGGGCAACACCACAAGTCTCTCCTCAATAGTTCCAGCACCTTGATCAAAGCGTAGCGAGAACAAGGAAGGTGAGACACCCTCAAAGTTTAGGGTGATACAAGGTTTAGTGAGCTACTCAGATCACACTTTGTACCCTCTCGAAATGGAGGGGACGCCTGATATGCGTTTCTCAGTAACCTACCGACAAAATGGCGATCGTGAGGGCGTACAGCATGTCAGACAAAATAGTGAACTTCTGCCTTGGGGCTTTGGCATTTGTGATTACGGCAACGCCAACAATCGTATTCGCAGAGTCAACGAGTGAACCCATCGATTCTTCGGCCAGGGAATCCGCTATAGAAGAAGTGGTCGTCACTGCCCGGCGCAGAGCGGAAAGTCTGCAGGACGTGCCCGTAACGGCCAGCGTGTTATCGGCCGATCTCATGGAGCGACAAGCAATCGACACTATGGATGAGATGGCGAATCGAATTCCTAACTTTGTCATTATTAAAGGTGCATCTGGAGGAGGTGGCTCCTTACGATTACGAGGGATTGGAACCAGCAACATCAGTGCGGCGTTCGACTCTGCAATTGCACTTAACATCGATGGTGTCGTTACCAACTCTATGAGGATGGTGAACAACACGTTCATGGACTTAGAGCAAGTTGAACTATTGAAAGGGCCGCAGTCCTTGTACTATGGCAAAAGCGCGTCCGCTGGTGTGTTAACGATGCGTTCAAACGATCCTGGCTCGGAGTTTGAAGCGGATATGAGCGTCAGCTATGAGTCGGAACTGGATACAACGACGGTGTTTGGTGTGATGTCCGGTCCGCTTTCAGATACCCTTGGTATGCGGCTCGCACTACAAAGTAAGGAAACCGACGAACTTTTCAAGAATACTGCCCCGGGAGTTCGTAATTCAAAACGAGGTGAGGAGAGTTTTGACGCTCGCTTAACAACCGTCTGGGAACCATCAGACGCGTTGGATGTAAGACTGAAACTTGCGTATTCCGACTTTGAAAACGATGGCACTTTGTCCAATCACGATATGTTGTGCCCAGGCACACAACAAGATGTGATTGTAGGCGGGGTTGTCTACGGCCCAAGTGGTCTCGACTGCGACCCGTTTGACCGTGAAGTCCAGTTTGGAGATGCTAACCCAATTCTCCGAGGTAACTACCTGGGATGGGACGGCGTACCGTTCTCTGATCAAGAGGCAACTTTTGCGAGTCTTCAGGTAGCGTACGACCTGTCCGATACGCTTACGCTGAATTCAACAACGGGCTATTTTGATATTGACGATGAGAGCGTAGATGCATACGCCGGTAATCAGTTCGGGTTGGGAATAGGGCTTGCTCAAACCAAGCGAGAAGGGATATCGCAAGAAGTAAGGCTCGAAAGCTCATACGATGGACCAGTCAACTTCATGGCGGGCGTCTACTATCAGGACCGGGAAATCAACTTTGAATCGGGTGATGTTGCGCCGTTGTTCCTGCAATTTTTCGGACCGAACCCGGGAACCGGAGAAACGTTTGAGTGGCACAAGGTGCACGACACGGACGCAGAAACCTGGTCTGCGTTCTTCAGCCTGGATTGGAACGTTACAGATCGACTGGATTTGACGGCGGGTGTGCGCTACACCGACGAAGAAGTGTCCAACACGTTAGAGTTGCCTTACGTCTACTTCCTCCTACCCGTGGCTATCCCGGTTGCTGGATCATCAGGGTTCCAGTCGTCGCCGATCGAATTCGAAGACGATAACGTATCGCCCGAACTGAGCCTGCGATTCGCCGCGACTGATTCCACGATGATCTACGCGGCCTATAAAACAGGATTCAAGTCCGGCGGTGTAGACAATAGCGCGCTGCCCACCAATGTTTCGACACCCGCTTTGCAGGGGCTTATTTATGACTCAGAGACCTCTGATGGTTTTGAGGTTGGCACCAGATCTGATCTGTTGGACGGTACGTTGCGCATCAACAGCACGTTCTATCGATACGTGTACGAAGACCTTCAAGTTCAAATCTTTAATGGCGCGACGTTTCAGTATGTAACGCAAAACTTTGGTGAGGTGACAAGCCAGGGCGCTGAATTAGACCTGATCTGGGTCGTTGCAGACGGTCTGGCTTTGAACGCAAGTCTTTACTATTCCGATTCTGAACTCACCGACGACATTTTTGATCAAACCAACGTTAATCAGAAAGGGGAGCAGATCACAGGTAACGCGGAGTGGACTGCGCAGTTGGGATTGGACTATTCCTGGCCTGTTGGCGACAACCTCAGAGCAGAGTTTTCGCTGCACACTCGCTACTCAGACGACTACAACTTAGCTAACGAAAGCCAGGTCTGGCACCGACAGGATTCTTATTGGGTCGTTGATGCCTATGCTGCCCTCGAGAGTGCGGATGAACGTTGGAGATTGTCGATTACGGGCATCAACGTGTTCGATGAAGACTATGCTCTCGATGCGGGTGCATCGACCGGTCGCATCCCGAACGTAGAAGACAATGGCAGGTTCGATCAGAGACTTACCATTGCACCGGGTCGTTTGTTTACCTTTGAAGCGAAGTATCGTTTCTAAATCTTCTGTGGGAGTAATCATGGAACCAAATTTACAAGACAAGCCTGTTGTACCAATGAGTGAGTACGTAGAACTGCTCTCAGAGGGTTGGCGCGAGACGTTGGATAGTCGTCTCCAGATCTTCTTCAACCACATGAAAGAGACTTTGAGAGGCGAAACACAAACTATCTTATTGGTACTGAGGAATACGCCACCGCACCTTTCGCTGGCGGACAATGTTGGCAAGCTCTCTATTGTCATTTCCGAATCGAAGGTCAAAGTCACTCCCGATGGCAACGCTCAACCAGACTTACTGATTGAAGCTGACTACACACACGCCTTGCCAATCGCTCAGGCTGTTGGAGAAGAAGCGATATCCAGAGCGGTGCACGAAGCAAAACACAACTATGGACAAGACTGTATTCGCGTCGAAGGCACGCTGCCTAAGGGTCACCTGCGAACGATTCTGAGTGCAGCCTGGGACCATATGGCCAGGCGCACACTCGAGAACCCAGACCTAGCCATGCGTGTTGTTCAGCAA
Organism: Candidatus Binatia bacterium; assembly: GCA_022824615.1. GTDB lineage: Bacteria > Desulfobacterota > Binatia > Bin18 > Bin18 > Bin18. The sequence continues at coordinate 4,755 of JAJDZM010000071.1, forward strand.
GGACTGACACGCCAGGTCAACGAGGTGAAAGAGCTCGGCTATACGGTGATCGAGAACGCCATTTCTCCGGAACTTACTGAGTCATTAAGAAAGGTGATTCGGGAAGAGACTCTATGTCACAACAACCTGCTGCAGGGCCGGGTTGATTCCAATGGTCTCCTCGGAAGAGGTCGACCTTTTGAGGACATTGTTCAAATACCGAAGCTCAGAACGGTAGCCGAGACAGCTTTGGGATGCAATATGATGCTCTACACAGTTGGTTCTGCTGTTTCGCTTTGCGGACCGGGCAATGTACCTCTGCACGCCGATATGCCAAATATTCCAGACCCTTACCCAAGGTGGGGCATGGTCGGTGTCGCTGTATGGGCGTTCGATGATTGGGTTGAAGAGGCGGGCACCACGTGGGTGATTCCTGGCAGTCACAAGCTACGAAGATTTCCTGGGGCAGAGGATACAACGGACGGTGGTGTCCCAATCTTGATGCCGAAAGGATCAGTCACCTTTTTCACTCACGGTATTCACCACTGGCAGGGTGATCGGAGCTTGCAAGAACCCAGAGTGACGCTTCACAACGCTTACTGCAGAGCTTTTTTGCGGCAGGCCGATGATTTCTCGCATATGGATGCCGCGTTGCATCGGAATTCGCCTGTACTCTCGAATCTCGTTGGGCGCAATGATCACTGGGGATTGTCTGGGCACATGGGGCACGACCCAAGCATTCAACAAACGGCGCTAAACCTAATGAACGACGCAGTGCAACAAGAATCGCTTAAAGCGGTTTGTGGAGGCTAACAGATGGCTTGCGGTGGTCAATGGTTCTTTCATTGGCCATATTCCTCTGGTCTTGTGTCCACTTTATGATCGTTGCTAAGTATCAGAACGATGACACCATTTCGTAAATTCGAATTTTGCGTCCGAGAAAGGATGCCAAATTATTCGCTTAAGGCTTCTTTTCGCCGGTCAACGATTCCAAGAAGACCGAACTGAACGGCCAATGCAACGCAGTGTGTGGCGCTGGCAGCGTTGAATTTGGTGCGACAATTGTCAATATGGTATCTGACCGTGGTAGTTGATATGCCGACCTCTTCGGATACTTCTGCGAAGGACAGTCCATTTGCAACAAGCCTTAGGCATTTCAGTTCCTGTAGTGTCAGGTGTGGTATAGATGCGTCGATGGGAACTTTAGCCTCGACGGCTTGCATGTGGGTCATAAACCTGTAGCCGAAATCCAAGAGCTCGGGAGATAGCTTATCCGCGATATTAGAAAGGACCTTTAGATCAACGGAGCCACCCCATCCAATGTACCCGACTGTTCCCATCGGTTGATGTAAGGGTATGACGAGTAGGTTTTCCACGCCTAGATCCATCAACTGCTGATTGACGAACTTCTCATCTTGATCGAGCGGATCACGCCTGGAGTCTACGGACAGGCATGTGGCATATGGCAACCGTGTTGTCCAAACTCTCGAATCAGACTTGAGACTGAAGCGCCTTTTACGAACTCTTTCGAAAAACTCTGCCGGTAATCCTACGGCATCGGCACCTGCAATAGACTCTGCGTTGTCCAGATTGAACACATCCCTGAACGCCACAGCTAGGCCAAGGCCGAACAGCCTTCCAGCTTCGCTGAGCTTGCTGTAGGCGATTTCTTTTTGATCAAAGGAGCTAACCTCGCGTGAAATGGCGCGAAGTTCTTGCGCCAGTGCGGTGAAGTCGGATTCGCCTGTAATGCTCTCGTTTTGGTTCACGCCACGCCCTGAGTCTACGGTGCGAGAGCAACCAATTCATCAGCTTATGACTATGTTCTGGTTGCTCTAGGGCGTTGATTTTACCTGAGATAGTAGTAAACAGCTACATGTGTGAAACCCCGCAATCTCAGCCAAAAAAGATGCGTTCTGCTGTTCTCCAGGCGTAGTTTTCAGCAGCATCGCCAGTGAAGTGGTTGTTCGCTCCTTCAGGTCGCTTTTCATCAAATGAAAGTGCTGGAAAATCGGTTGCCCACATCAAGCGATCAGCTCCGTCATCGTTTCCAAAATCGATAATCTCGCGGGGCAGTCGCTGTTCTGCAATGACCGATGACATCCAATACAACCTCGGCCACTTACGCATTAGGGCTACGCATGAAGCAGCCCACGGTAGGCCACCGTGACACATAGCCACGTTAAGACTTGGAAAGTGCTCCATCACTACATCTAGGGCCATTGGATCCTGGAGCTGATCAGAGATGGGAATATGAGGCATGCCCACAGTACAGCTAAGCACCAAACTTTCCTCTTCACAGGCTGCGTAGATAGGGAAGTACTTCGGGTGATCGTAGGGCAGCCCGGAGAAGACGCCTAGGACCTTTATCGCACGATAGCCCCGTTCCCGATAGCTTCGAATTTTGCGCATGTCTTGAAGCGCCGAAGAAGGTTGAACTGCCACGCAACCGACAAACCGATCTGGGTGTGTTTCTATCGCGGTATCAACGGCGCTTTGCAGGAGTTCCGAACCGTAGGGATCTGTTATCACTGCCTTTGCCACACCACCCGAATCCATGAGGTCTACGACGGCATCCAGACCGGTGTATTCGGCTGAGTTTTTAAGAAGGTTAGGGGATCGCTTTATACCAATCTCCAAGAGACCTGGATCGAAAGGTGGCGCAAATTCGGGGTGATGTGCGTTCAACCAGCAATCTATGAGTTTCATCATCCTTCCAATCTCCCCTTTGGCTTTGTCGATTGCCCGATTGGTTTGTTCGGTCCTAAAAGCTGTTTGATACTACAGTGAGCAGGTGAACTGAATACCCTCGATTCTGAGGGGCTTGTGGTAGGCCGCGCGTGTTTTGAGATCGATGCCATGTGTATGCGTTTGCTGCGCAATCACCCTACTCCCTCGAAATAGAGGGAACTCTGTTCTTTATTAATCCGTAGCTGTAAATGGCAACTGAAAACTGCACACTATCGGGGAGGACGTCCGAGCGGCAGTGACGGCCTCCCGGGAACCGGCGCGGCGGTCACGCAGGGACTCCCCGGGCGCCTTCCTCGGGCCCGGCCCGCAGCAGGTCCTGGTGCTCCCGCATGCGGTAGCTGTTGCCGCGGATGTTGACGATGTGGTAGTGGTGCAGCAGGCGGCAGACGGGGATGCAGTCCAGCTTTGGATGCCGATTGACACCCAAGGACCGCGACCAGTTCAGGTTCCTCGGCAATTGGCTGGCAGCACCGAATCGGAAGCCCCTGGTCGTCCGCTCGCCCGATCTCATTCCCAGAACGGTCGCTACCAGCGCCAGTGTCGCCCGAAGCACCGTCCATGCCGCAGCTTCTCAACTCCTTCAGGCAGGCGCGGATCAGCCAGGGGCGAATCCAGCACGAGGCGCACGGGGACCGTCCCCGCCCAAACGGGATGTGAAACATCCGCCTCCGGATCGTTTGGCCCGCCGGAGCGCGTCTTTGCGGACGCCTCGTTGATGGGCAGGGACAGCACGGTCGTGGCATCCAACTCCCTGTGCGTCAACGGGCGCAATGACCGCCAGCGTTTGGGAAACAGGCTATTGATAAACGCTTCCAGTCTCCCCAGTTTCTCGTTCCGGTTCTGGACTTCCGCAGGCTTGCCGAAAACCATTACGGACCGATAGTTGGCCGAGTGATGGAGTCCGGAGCGACCGAGCACGAGCCCGTCGAGAACGGCCGCAGTGACGCAGACTGACCCCTCGGTTGCTGCAATCAACGCCGCGCTGGCCCGTGACCCGTGCCAGTAGATGTGATCGCCTCGCCGCCAGTGAATGGTCGGCGTCACCCGTGGCTCTCCATTGACTAGGTAGCCCACGTAGGACATCGGCGTCGCGTCGAGTATGGCGTGGATTGTCGCGAGCTGATGGGAACCGCGTTGGCGCTTTCGACGTAAACGCGTTCGTTCAGTTTCCTTCAGGTGGTCACGGGTCATTGCTCAGGTCCCTCAATAGACCGGCACCACTATCCAATTGGATTGGCTGGGATAAAAGCTCCAATATCTGGGATTTCTATGGTACCAATACCACATGAAGACACCGGTGAAGAGTGAGCGGGATGGTCCCCTTAACCGCCAAATCTACGAAGGGTTGCGTAACGACATAGTCAAGGGGATCTTGCCGGCCGGAACCCGGCTTCTCCCTTCCCGCGCCCTGGCCGAGGAACTCGGGGTCTCGCGCAACACCGTCCTGTTCGCCTATGAGCAATTGGCGGCGGAAGGACTCGTTGAGACGCGGACAGGTGCTGGCACCTTTGTGGTCCAGACCCTTGCGGCCGTGCGCTCTGAACGCGGCGCACCGCGTGAGGAGCTTGATGGCACGGCGGTAAGACTCTCATCCGCCGCCCAGCGCGTTATTCAGGCTTCATCATCGGTCACCACCGAATGGAATGGGCGGAGCGCACCTCTGCGATACGACTTTCGCCACGGCGAAGGCGGGGACGAACGTCTCTCGCTGCGAGTTTGGACATATATGGTCCGCCCCGCATATGCAAGGGTGAGGGTCGGTGACGTTCTTCGGAATGGGTCAGTTGCTGACATATATCCGGCCTCTTGTTGGGAGGCTCAAGCTCCCGGGCCCTGATGGAATCCGCACACGCCAACCTCAACAAGACTGCGGTCTCGAGGACCGTTGTCCAACCCAGGCTCCTGGCGTGTCGGTCCGACCTGTTCCGCCATCACTTGAGACTCCCCCTGCAACCGCCGACGGCGCTCACCGCCGAAAGAGGGGAAATGCCGCCTGCGCCGCCGCCGGCCCACGGTCAAGCCGCCTTGGAGGCGAAGTCGGCATTGAAGCTCGTTCCGCGCGCCAGCACGGCCCACGCGGTGCGCGCGTTCTTGTTCGCCAAGGCGACCGTCGCGACGTTCGTGCCCCGGCGCTCCTCGGTTCGCACCGCCCAGCGGCTGCGCCGGTCCGAGCGACGGGGCGCGGCCCGCAGCGCCGACCTCGCCCCGTGGATGAGCAGGAAGCGCAGGTGCCGGTCGCCGCGCTTGCTGATCCCGAGCAGCCGCGGGCGCCCTCCCGTCGAATGCTGCCGCGGCACCAGGCCCAGCCATGCAGCAAGCTGCCGGCCGTTGCGGAACTCCGCGGCGTCGCCAACCGCCGCCGCCAAGGCCGTGGCCGTCAACATGCCGATGCCCGGGATGTCCATGAGCCGCCGGCACGCCGGCAACTGCTGGGCCAATGCGCCCAGCTGCGCCTCGAACCAGCGGATCCGCTCGTTCAGCCGCCTGACCTCGTCCGCCAACTCCGCCAGCAGGGCCCGCGCCTCGTACGGCAACTCGTTCCCCGCGTCCTCCAGGACCTCCGCCAAGCGCCTGAGCAGCGCCGCCGTGCCCTTGGGCGCCTCGATCCCGTACTCCAGCAGGAAACCGTGGATCTGGTTGGACTGCGCGACCCGGTTGCGCATCGCCATCGACCGGGCCCGGTGCAGTTGCTGGATGTGCTCCTGGCCCGCCGACTTGACGCCGACGAAGCGCATGCCCGGCCGCGACGACGCCTCAGCCACCGCGTCCGCGTCGTTGACGTCGTTCTTGT